>NZ_DATIND010000070.1 GCF_035474595.1 Longimicrobium sp. | reverse complement strand
GCTGAGACGCTTCCGCGCACCGATTCCGGTGCGAAACAGGACGAAACGGCACGCCCGGAGCTCCCCTGGACGCTGGGCCTGCTGACGACCCCCGGTTTGAGGAGTCGGGCGAAGCCCAAGCACTGTTTTTTAGCATCCTGCTAAGGCGCGGGGAGAGGGCCCATCGGCGAGCACCGCCGCCGGATAAGCAAAGATGGCGCGCGGCTCATCGTAATTCCCGCGCACTCCCGCACTCCCGCACTCCCGCACTCCCGCACTCCCGCACTCCCGCACTCCCGCACTCCCGCACTCCCGCACTCCCGCACGCCCGCACTCCCGCACTCCCGCACTCCGCACTACCTTCCCGCGCATGCCGATCCTCGAGTCCGTCTACGCCGCCGGGGTGCGGGCGCTGCGGCCCGCGCTGCCGCTGCTCGCGCGCGGCGAGGGGAAGCTCGCGCGCGGCATCCGCGGGCGCGGGGGCGTGCTGGAGCGCATGGAGGCGTGGGCGCGCGCGCACCGCGATCCCGCGCGCCCCCTGGCCTGGTTCCACGCGCCCAGCGTCGGCGAGGGGCACCAGGCGCGCGCCGTCATCCAGTCGTTCCGCGCCCGCCGGCCGGACGCGCAGGTCGCGTACACCTTCTTCTCCCCCTCCGCCGAGGCGTTCGCGCGCACCGTACCCGCGGACTTCGCGGACTACCTCCCACTCGACGCTGCGCCCGATGTCCGCCGCGCGCTCGATGCGCTGCGCCCGGCGGTGATCGCGTTCTCCAAGTACGACGTGTGGCCCGTGCTCACCCGCGAGGCGGCGGCGCGCGGCATCCGCCTGGTGCTGCTGAGCGCCACGCTCCCCGCGCGGGCCGGGCGCCTGCGCGGGCCGGCCCGCGCGCTGCTCGCCCCCGCCTACGCGCGCCTGCACGCCGTCGCCGCCATCTCCGCCGACGACGCGGAGCGGTTCGCCCGCCTTGGCGTACCCTCGGAACGGCGGAGCGTGATGGGAGATGCCCGGTTCGACCAGGTGTGGCAGCGCGCGCGGGGAGTCGATCCGTCATCCCCGCTCCTCGCGCCGTTCGCGGGGTTCGACGGCATCACCCTGGTCGCCGGGTCCACGTGGCCGGAGGATGAGCGCCATCTCCTCCCCGCCGTCGCCGCGCTGGGCGGAGAGAAGCGAAGCGTTCGCCTCATCCTCGTCCCCCACGAGCCCACCGATGCGCATCTCGCATCGACGGAGCGGCGGCTGGACGAGATCGGCCTGGCGCACGCGCGGCTCTCGGCGCTCGACGCGATCTCCATCCCCCCCGTCGTGATCGTGGACCGCGTGGGCGTGCTGGGAGATTTGTATGCGCTCGCGGACGTGGCCCTCGTGGGCGGGGGATTCGGAAAGGCGGGGCTGCACTCGGTGCTCGAGCCGGCGGCGTTCGGCGCGCCGGTGATGTTCGGCCCGCGCCACGAGAACGCGCGCGAGGCCGCGGAACTGGTCGCCGCCGGCGGCGCCTTCGAGGTCGCCACCGCGGCCGACGCCGAGCGCATCCTGGGCGGCCTCGCGGACGTGTACGAGGTCCGCGTCCGCGCCGGCCAGCGCGCCCGCGCCTACGTGGAGGCGCATCCCGGAGCGGCGGAGCGCGGAGCGGCCATCGTCGAGCGGCTCATCGGCTGACGATTCGTCCCGGCGTTGCCCGTATACATCTGTTTGACGATTTTCCTCCAGTCCGATCTCACCATCTTTTTCCTGGCTACATCCATCCGATGAAGAGATTTGCCCTGGGCGCGCTGCTGGCCCTTGCCGCCTGCGACGGAGCCACGCACCCCCGGGATGCCGCGATCGCCGGGAAGTGGCTGTACCACGCCAACGTCGGCGCGTGCGACGTCACCGCGGTGCTCCGCATGTCGGAGACCGGCTCGACGGTGACCGCCGCGGTGCCTCCCGTGGCGGCGGGGTGCTCGGCGTCGTTCGGGTTCTTCTCGCTCCCCGCCGACTCGGCCGCAACGCTCAGCGGCCGCGTGTACGGCGACAGCGTGACCTTTACGCTCCGCGCGTGGGGATCGGAGCTGGTGCACACCGCGGCCGTGCAGGGCGACAGCATGAGCGGCACGGTGAGCGGGGCCGGCTGGCTCCCGGCCGGCATCCCCTCCACGCCCGGCACCTTCGGCGCGCGGCGCTACACCACCCAGGTGCTGCCGGACCGCTTCCGCATGGTGCTCACCGGCGCGGTGAACGACTCGCTGGAGGGGCGCACGCACGCCGACCAGTTCGGCCCGCTGTTCACCATGGACGACGGCACCGGCGCGGGCGGGCTGACGAAGCAGGTGAACGTCGGCGGCTTTCCGCTCACCCCGGGCACGTACCCCGTGTACGACCGCACCGTCCAGCGCGACTCCGTCACCGGCGGGGTGGTGTACCGCGGCGGCTTCTACCGCTTCCGCGACAGCACCGCCACCATCACCCGCGTCACCGGCGACGAGCTCGAGGGCACCTTCGACGTCACCGCTTACCTCACCAGCGACACCACCCGCAAGGTGCGCGTGCAGGGCGGCTTCCACCCGCACTACACGATCGTGCAGTAGCGCCCGAATGCCCGTGGTTCATGCGGTTGAAGCCTCGCGCGGTTTGCGAGGCTTTCCGTAGTTGTTGCCGCGGCTTCAGCCGCCTTCCACCGCCGCCTCATCTCCCGGCGGAGGCAGCGGCATACGAACAACGGCCCGCACCCCCAGCTTGGGATGCGGGCCGTCGCTACGTCGGGTCCACCGTGCCGCCACCTCCCGGCGGGGGCTGGCCTTCCTCCGGCGGCGGCTGGCCGGGCGGCGGCTGCGCCTGCTCCGGCGCCGAGGCCGCGTCCCGCGACTGCGCGGGGCCGCGCTCCGCCGTGCCGCCGCCTCCCGGCGGGGGCTGGCCGGTCGCCGCGGGCGGCGCCGGCTCGGTCTGTGGCGGGGCTGCCCGCGCCCCGTCCCGCTCCTCCTCCACGCCGCCGCCGCCCGGCGGAGGCGGGGGCGCCGTCTGCCCCGGCTGCGTGGAAGGCTGCGCGGGCGCCGGCTGCTCGGGGTTCGCGCGGCGCGGCTGCGGGTGCGGGTGCTCGCGCGGGCGGCCGTACTCCCACCGCCGCCGCACGTCCACCGTCACCTGGCGCCGCACGCGGAACAGGCCGCGCACCAGCGGGTCGCGCAGGATGGGCTCGGCCGCCGCGCGCAGGCTCAGCGTGGGCGACACCTGCCACTCCAGCGACGCGCCCAGCTGCGGCTGCCCCGTGAAGAGCTCCGCCACCTCGGCGTTCAGGTATACGTTCGAGACGATCTCCTTGCCGATCTCGATGGCCAGCTGGCTCAGGAAGTCCAGCCCGAAAGCGCCGCCTCCCGCGCCGGTGGCCGCCACGCCCGTGGCCGCCCGGGTGCGCACCCGCACGTAGTCCACCGCGCCGGTGCTCACCAGCGCGTTCTCGAGCTGCGCGGCCAGGTAGTTGGCCGCCGCCTCCTGCAGCACCAGCCCGCTCAGCAGCTCCTCGGGGTTGGCGCCCGCCTGGTCGCCGGTGCGGCCCAGCAGGAGGAGGGAGATGAGCTCGCTCTGCGACAGCGGCTGGCGGTTGCTGGTGGAGAGCTCCACCCGCGGCTCCTGCAGCGTTCCCGCCAGGTGCACCAGCACGGTGATGGGCTGCTCGGCCGTCCCGCCGCGCACCTGGTACGCCGCCGTCACGTCAAGCGACGGGTTGATCTCGGGGGTGCCGAAGAAGCGCACCACCCCCTGCTGGATGTCGAACTGACGGCGGATGGGGCCCACCACCAGCGTGTAGCTCCCGCGCACCGCGTCCAGCTCGCCGTAGATCAGGTTGGTGGCGCTCCCCGCCGGCCGGTCGATCACCAGCTGCCCGCGGATCTGGATGCGCGCGTCGGGCGACTGCAGCCACACGCTCTCGCCCACCGTCACCTGCAGCCCCTGGGGGATGAGCCCCGCCAGGATCATCTGCCCCGTGGTGGGCGCGGTGAGGGTGTCGCCGCCCAGCGCGCCCACGTCGGCGTTCTCGATGGCCAGCTCGCCCGGCGTGCTGATGGAGGGGATGTAGATGGTCCCGTCTTCCACCCGCAGCGTTCCGGTGACCACCACCGCGGGGATGCGGCCCGAGAGGCGCACCCGGGCGTTGGCCTGGATCTCGGCCAGGTCGGGGTTGTCGGCCACCTGGAAGTCGTCCATCCAGAGCGCCAGGTCCACCCGCGGGTGCGCGCCGTCGTCCAGCAGCACGGTGCCGTTCACGAACGCCCGCCCGTCGCGCCCGGTGTGCGCGGTCAGCGAGTCCACGCGGATGGTGTCGCCGTGCAGCGACAGGCGGCCGTTCACCTGGTCCCAGCGCGCCCCCAGCTGCACCAGCGTGAAGGCGCCGTTCTCCACCGCCGCGTCGCCGCCCACGGTGGGGTGCGCGGGGGTGCCGCCCACCACCACCCGCGCCCGCATCGTTCCCGAGCCGTTCTTCACGTACGCCGGCAGGCTCTGCGTCACCAGCCCCAGCGGCACCGAGTCGGCGTTGATGGTGGCCGTGAGCGGCTGGTCGCGCAGCACCTCGAAGCCGGGAACGATCCCGCCCAGCGAAAGGCGCATGGGGATGCTGGCCGTGGCGCTCACCACCTCGCGCCCCGCCACCCGCACGCCGGCGTTCACCGCCATCCGGTTGGGGGCGTAGCTGGCGTTGATCTGCAGCGAGTCGGACCGCACGCCGCCGTAGACCAGGGAATCGACCCGGGCGTTCACCGTCAGCCGCGGGTCGCTCACCTGCCCGTGGATCTCGGCGTCCAGCGACAGCGTGCCCTGCGCGTCGGGGAACGAGGGGAAGACGCGGCGCGCCTCGGCCAGGTCGATCCCCTCCATGTGCAGCCGGAAGTCGGCGTTCCCGCGCGGCGGCAGCGTTCCGTCGGCGGCGATCTGCCCGCCCACGCCCGGGCCGGTGCGGCGGAGGAGGAGGTTCTCCACCACCAGCCCCTGGTCGGGGTTCCAGGCCACCCGCGCGCGCTGCGCCAGCCGCCAGTCGGTGCCCGCGATGCGCAGCCCCAGGTTGTCGAGCACCGCGCCGCGCACCGCCAGCCCATCCATCTCCAGCGTCCCCGACGCGGTCAGGTCGGTCTGCGGGTCGCGCCGCGCCGAGAAGCCGAACGAGGCGCGGCCGGGCGTCAGGTTGGCCTCCAGCGTCAGCGCCTGCAGCTGCAGCGACCCCGCCTCCAGCCCCGTTCCCTCCAGCCGCGTGGTTCCCGTCCACCCCTGCGGCCCCTTCGCCCCCGCGAAGGTGAAGGTGAGGTTCCCGGCCGCGTACGTCCCGTAGCGGAAGCCGCGCGCCTGCCCCGCCGCGCCGACCGACGGGTTGCGCACCGTGCCGCTCACCGAGCCGTTCATCGCCACCGCCCCCGCCATCTCGGGAAGGGTGTCGGCGCCGGGGAGAAGCGGGCGCAGCAGCGCCAGGTTGGGCGCGGTCAGCGAGAAGGTGAGCGGCCCGGCGTTGCGCGTGAGCCCCAGCGTTCCCCGCGCCTGCGCGCGGAAGCCGCGCCCGGCGAAGAGGAGCGAGTCCACGCGCAGGATTCCGTCCCCCGCCGTGAGGTTGATCGTCCCCGCCGTCAGGGCGATGTTCCCCACCGTGGAGCCGGGCGCGGCGTTGAAGAACACGCGCCCGTTGAAGGTCTCCGGCGTGGTCCCCCGCCCGTCCAGCACCAGCGTTCCCGTCAGCCGCGTGCGCGGGAAGGCGGCCAGCCCGGGAAGCGCGCTCAGGTCCAGCCCGGCCACCTCGCCGCGGATGGAGTACGAGGCGACGGTCCCCGGCTGGTACCAGCCGTTCAGCGCGAACACCCCCTGCGGCCCGCGCAGGTTCACGTCGAAGCGGTACGGCTGGCGCCCCCCGCCCGAGAGGCGAATGGGGCCGCTGACCGCGCCCGGGAGCAGCGCCGGCTTCCCGAGGAGGACGCCGAGCTGGAAGTTGTCCACCCGGCCCGCCACGTCGAACTGCATGGGCCCGCCGCCCGGCCGGCGGATGTTCCCCGCGAGGTTGAAGTGCCCGGCCGCCTGCGAGAGGTCGACGGCGAAGCGGAAGCTCTCGGTGCTCCCCCGCGCCGAGAAGGTGCCGCTCACCGAGTCGGCCGCCTCGGGCGCGCCGGCCACCAGCGCGCCGGGGCGGAAGGCCGCCACCCGGCCCGAGACGTCGAAGGTGGGCACGGCGCCGCCCAGCCCCAGCGTTCCCCGCGCGGCCAGGCCGCCCGCGCTCCCGTTCAGGTCCACGTCGAAAGCCAGCTGTTCCGCCGTCCCCGCCACGTGGATCGGGCCGAAGAGCGTGGCCGAGCGGAAGGGGAGGCTGGGGAAGAGCTGCGTCAGCGTGGCCAGCGCCAGCGGGTCGGCGCGCGCGTCCAGCGAGAAGCGGAGCTTCGGATCCATCGACACCGTCGCCGAGATCCCGCGCAGCCGCGTCTCCGGCGCCGTGCCCACGGTGTACGCCAGGTCGCCGCCCTCGATGCGGAACTGGCGCATCGTCCCCGTCACCGTCGCCCCGCCGCGGATCACCCCGCGCAGCATGGTGTTCTGGGGGTAGATGGCGCGCAGGGTGGCCAGGTCCAGCGGGTTCGCGTCCACCCGCACGCCGTCGAAGCGCAGCCCCGCCGTACCGCCCACGCGCACCAGCCCGCGCGCGGTGATGGAGGATGCCGGCGCGTCCGCCGAGGTGCGCGGGACGAGCGTGGACGCCAGGTCGATGCGCAGCGCCCCGCCGCCGCGGCCGGAAAGCTCGTCCACGCTGGTCACGGTCCCGCGCACCTCGCCCGCGAACGGGGTGTGCTCCACGAACCCCAGCGTCTCCAGGTCGACCAGGCGCAGCGGCTCCAGCGTCAGCCGCGTGTCGCTGAACACCGGCTCCTGCCCCGGCGCGGTGATGGCCGTCAGGTGCCCCGACGCGCGCGAGTCCAGCACCGCCACCTGCGCGTCGGTCACCGTCCACCGCGTGCGGTTGTCGGCGAGCGTCTCGATCGCCAGCCCGAAGCGCGCCACGCCCTCGCGGGGAACGGCGAAGCCCATCCCCGCCAGGTCGCGCAGGTCCAGCGGGTGCGCGTGCAGGCGCAGGTCGTAGCGCGGGTTCGCGCCCGCCAGGTTCACCGTCCCCGCGCCGTCGAAGGCCGAGTGCGGCGTGCGGAACTCGCGGATGGCGAAGCGCAGGTTCTGCCGCGTGTCCTGGTCGAACCACCCCGCCAGCGCCTCGATGCGCGTGTCGGGGTTGGTCACGGCGGCCGAGAGCGACCCCACCTCCACCCGCCATCCCCCCTCGCCCTTCACGCGCACCAGGGCCAGGTTGCCGTCCAGGTTCTCCAGCGTGTGCACGGCCAGCCAGCGCCCGGCGTAGCGCACCCGCTCCGGCGGCCGTCCGGCAACGTACTTCGGCTGCGGGCCCGGCGGGGGCGCCGTGGTGGGCGTGGTGATGCGCGCGCGGCCGTCCACCAGGCGGATGCCGCGGAAGTCGAAGGTGCGCCCCTTCTGCGCCTCCTGCCCCGCCACCCCACGCACCGGCTGCCCCCCGGCCTCCACCGCGAAGATCTGCAGCGCGTTCCACTCCCCCTTCGCGTCCTGCGACAGGCGCAGGTAGGGGCGGACGATCTCGCCCTGGTCGAAGACGATGGCGCCGGTGCCACCCAGCGTGCTGGTGATGAGCCGCGCCCGGGCCAGCGGCGCGGAAAGGATGGTGTCGCGGTTGCGGTCCAGGAACGCCACCCGCCGCAGCGCGATGCGCAGCGTCCCGTCGGGCTCCACCCGCTCCAGCTCGAACGCCTGCTCGGGAAGCCCCAGCGCGATGCGCAGCCGCTCCTCGACCACGCGGTTGCGGGCGCGGTTCACCCAGGTGTACACGAACAGCGCCGACAGCACGAACCCCACGAGCGTCCCCAGCACGAGGAGGCCTACGCGGTCCAGGCGGAAGCGGCGGCGCCGTGCCATCCTAGAAGGTCTGTCCGATGGAGATGTGCACCGTCAGCCGGCTCCACAGCGACTTTCCGGTGATGGGCCGGAAGTCGTCGCTGACTTTTTCCACGATGTCGCCCTTCTCGTTGATGCGGTACAGCGGCCCGCGCGGCTGCCGGTACGGGTTGTAGCCCACGTCGAAGCGGATGGGCCCCACCGGCGTGGCCGCGCGCACCCCCACCCCCGGCGTGAAGCGGAACTGCGGGCTCACCAGCGTGGGGTCCACGGGGTCCCACACGCGGCCGCCGTCCACCCACACCGCGGCGCGCAGGTTGTACGTCGACACGCGGAAGGGCGCGGTCACCTCCACCGTGCCCACCACGATCTTGCGCCCGCCCACCGCGGAAAGGACGGTGTCGGACTTGGCCACGCGCACGGAATCGATCACCATCCCCCCCGCGTCGCGGATCGCGATCGTGGTGGAATCCGACCGCTCCCGCTCGGTGTAGACCACGGGGCCCAGCTCGTTTCTCCGGAACCCCCTCACCGTGGTGGCGCCGCCGCCGTAGAACAGCTTCTGCGGGGGGATGAAGCCCTGGCTGCTGTCCAGCAGGCCCTCGAAGAACGATCCCGCCATCAGCCGCAGCTGCAACACCAGCCCGCCGCTCCCCAGCGGGCGGTAGACGGTCCCGTCGCCCAGGAAGCGCAGGTACTTGTCCTGGGAGCCCAGGACCGTGCCGGCCAGGTCGCTTCCCACGCGGAACTGGTATCCGCCCACGGGGAACGGGTCCAGCCGCACCCGGGTGCGCACCACGCCGGTGGAGATGTTGTTGGACCAGCGCGCGTGCTTCAGCGTGTCGATCTCCTCGCGCGTGCACACCTCGTACACCACGCAGAAGAAGATGTCGTGCGCGTTGGTGCTCCCGCGCTCGACCGTGTAGGTGGTGGAGAAGATGGTTCCCGGCCCCAGGTCGCGCACCACGCCCAGCTGCCCGCCCCGGTCGCGGCGCACGTACAGCCCCAGCTCGGAGATCTGCTCGGCATACGCGGTCAGTGCCACGCTGTTGCGCGTGCCGAACAGCCGCGGCTGCAGGAAGTCCGCGGCCAGCCGGTAGTTCAGCGCCCCCGCGATCGCCGTGTCGACGGCGTCGGACAGCGTGTCGAGCTCGAAGGCGCGGCAGAGGATCGATTTCTCCAGCCCCGCGTCCAGCCCGCGCCCCACGCCGATCTTGGAGAGCGAGCCGGTGAGCGTCAGCCGCCGCGCGCCGCCCAGGAAGTTGCGGTCGGTGTGCTGCACCCCGGTGCGGAAGCAGTCCAGCGTGCCGTAGCCGGCCGACGCGTCCACCGCGTAGCGCGGCGCCTCGGCCACGCGCACCAGCACCGTGCTGCCGATGCTGTCGCGCGCCAGCTCGGCCGAGTCCGGCGTCACCTGCAGCGACTCGGGCGCCACCTCCACCGTGGCGTAGCGCACCAGCTCCAGGTCGTACAGGTTGCGCTGGCTGCGCAGCAGCTCGCGCGAGCGCAGCCGCTGCCCCTCGTGGAAGGTGATCTGGTGGCGGGCCGTGCGCTCGCTCACGCGGTCCAGCCCGTCGAACAGCACCGTGTCGACGGTCACCACCGGCCCGGGCGCGGCCTGCAGGTTCACGTCGGCCACGTCGGCGATGGTGTCGATCTGGTAGTTGCGCAGCACCTGCGCGTAGGGGTGCCCCGCGTCCAGCAGCGCGTTGCGCACGCTGTCGACCGTGGCCAGGAAGGCGTTGCGGCGGAAGGGCTGGTCCACCTTCAGCGGCAGCTTCGCGATCAGCGAGTCGTGCGCCAGCACGCCCTCGATCCCCGTCACGTCCAGCGAGCGCAGCGTCACGCGGTCGCCGGGGAACACGTTCAGGCGCACGTCCACCTGGTCGTCCGGCGCCTCGTCCACGGTGGGCACCACGCGGGTGCCGTAGTAGCCATCGTCGCGGAAGACCAGGTCGATGCGCACCACGTCGCGCGCCAGCACCGCCATGTCCAGGCGGTGCTTCTCGCGGCGGCCGATGACGGGGAGGCACACGGGAAGGAGCCCCAGCGTGCGGCAGCGGCTGGGGCGCGTGGCGATCACGCGCAGCAGCGAGTCGCGCGGGACCTCCTTCAGGTCGCCCTGCAGGGTGACCTTGCGGATCTCGCGCCCCTGGTACTGCTGCAGCCCGGGAAACGGGCTCCCGGCGCGGGCGCCGCCGGTGGCGCAGGCGGCCAGCGCGAAGAGCGCGCACAGCAGCGCCGCCGCGCGGAAGCAGGCCGTCGGGAGTGGGGTGCCGCGCGCGGGGCGTGCGAGCATCTGGCGTGGCTCGGGTTTTCGGGGCAAAGCCGCGTTGCCTCCGCCGGGCAGACCGGCGGAACAGCGGGCGGGGAATCTACACCGGTGCGGCGGCGGATCAAATCGCCCCGCGGCTTTAAACGCACGGACCACCGCGCATCCGCCGTGCCAAGCGCATCCGGCCCGACGCGCGGCGCCTTCACGGCGTCACCCATCTCCTCGATCCAGACCGCTTTCGGGGACGGCGATCCGCCCATTCCTTCCGATCTCCAGACACGCGAGCGTCCCATCCCCCTGCATATGAAAAGATGAAGAATCACACGGAGGGAACGGAGGAAACGGAGAGCTCATCGCGGTCCTCCGTTCCCTCCATTCCCTCCGTGTGAGATTTTCCGGATCTCCCGAACGCACGAAGGGCGGCCTCCGCAGAGTCGCGGAGGCCGCCCTTCATCTATCCGTTATCCCCGGCGGACACCAGCTGTCCACGGGAGATGGGGGATCACCCCACCTTGAGCAGCTTGGCCAGCTCCTCGGGGGAGAGCTCCTTGCCGGCGCGGGCGCCCATGCGGCGTCCGCGGCTGGCCTTCTGCTCCTGGATGGTCGGCGGCAGCTCCACCACCGACTCCTGCCCCTCGGTCTCCGGCGCGTGAAAGCTGAAGCCGGGAACGTGCACGCGGGCGATGCGGTACCCGAGCAGGTGCTCCACCGCCGCCACGTCGCCGATCTCGCCGCCCGACATGAAGGTGATGGCCACGCCCTTCTCGCCCGCTCGCGCCGTGCGGCCCACGCGGTGCACGTACCCCTCGGGGTCCTTGGGCGCGTCGAAGTTGATCACGTGGCTGATCCCCTCCACGTCGATCCCGCGCTGCGCCACGTCGGTGGCGATCAGCACCTTCACGCTGCGCTCGCGGAACGACTCCAGCGCGCGGACGCGCTGCGCCATGTTCCGGTCGCTGTGCATCACCTCCACCTGCAGCCCCTCGCGGGTCAGCTGGGTGGCCAGCCGGTCGGCGCCGAACTTGGTGCGCACGAACACCAGCGCGCTCTCCACCTCTTCCTGCTTCAGGATGCGCTTCAGCAGCTCCGGCTTTTCGCGGCCCTCGACCGGGTAGACGAACTGCTCCACGCCCTCGGCGGTGGTCACCTTCGGCGCCGCCTCGACGGTGACGGGGTCGCGCAGCATCTCGTACGCCAGCGACTTCACCGAGTTCGGCATGGTGGCCGAGAAGAACAGCGTCTGCCGCTGCACGGGCACGCGGCGCAGGATCTGGTCGATCTGCGGCTTGAAGCCCATGTCCAGCATGCGGTCGGCCTCGTCCAGCACCAGCACCTCGATCTCGCTGAGGTCGATGTTGGCGCGCTCGATGTGGTCGATCAGCCGCCCGGGGGTGGCCACCAGGATCTCGATGCCGGCGCGCAGGTCGCGCAGCTCCTTCTCCAGCGGCACGCCGCCGTAGACCACGCTCACGAACAGCTCGGTGTTGCGCGCGTAGTCCTTGGCGCTCTCGGCCACCTGGATGGCCAGCTCGCGGGTGGGGCACACGATCAGCGCGCGGAGGCCTTCCTTGCCGCGCAGCCGGTTCAGCGTGGGGAGCATGAAGGCGGCCGTCTTGCCGGTGCCCGTGGGGGCCCGGCCCAGCACGTCGCGTCCTTCGAGGGCGGCGGGAATCGCCTGCTGCTGGATGGGGGTGGGGATCACGTAGCCGAGCTCGGCCACGTTTCGCACCAGCTCGGGTGCGAGGTTCAGCTCATCGAATCGCATTCTGTTCCTTGTGTGCCCGGGCTCACATTTCCGGGTCCCTGTGGTTGGCGCGCGGCGGCCGATCCGCCCTTTCGCGTATGCTCGCGCCCTTGGATTGGAAAATCGCGTCTTGCACTGCCTGCATCCGGCGTCCGCGGTGCGGCCTCTCCCTCCTGCGGGCAGGTCGCTCTGCATCGGTTCGGAACGTTCCGGAATGCAAACCTCGTAATTTAACCAATCTTCACGATTTACGCCACCAGTCGGGTCCCGTCCGTCTACATCCGGGCGGTTCCGACGCAGCCGCGCACTCCCCCAAGATCCATTTTTCAGCGATGGGATGGACGGGCCGAACTACGTCCGGCGCGTACGAATTCCGCAACTCCGGCGGGGTGATGGAGATGGAGAACCGGGCGGCAGGAATGCGCCACCGCGGGTGCAAAGAATCCCGAATTCCCGCCGTACCCGAGATAAACCGAAAGATAGGAATACCAAGCACTTACGCTTGTGAAAATCTTCCCGAAAGAAAACTCTTGACCGGCTCCGCCGGCGTGGCTATCCTTGCCTTCAGTGCAGCGCGACGGTCATTCCGGGGACGCCCGGGAGCCGCGCCGGCGAACCGAAAGGAGAGCCGGGTCACGCGGAAAAGGCCGGAGATGCTGCGCCTGGTCGGTGGGACCGACCGGAGGGCTGAAACCCAGGACGTTGCTGTTGCGCCGCGTCGGCGGGCGAAAGCCGGCCGAACGGGGCCCAGAGGAGCCGGGTGGTGAACCCGGGGGTCGGGCGGAAGCCCGAAGCGACAGCCTCTCCAGAAGCCCGAAGGACCAGACCTTCGAGAGGAACCACCGAACCAGTGGGGCGGCGCCCGTCGAAAGACGCGGCGCCGCTCTCTTTTTGTATCCCTCATCCCGATCCGCGTCCCGACCCGCCGCGCCCGAGTGGTGTATCAACCCCCGGTCCGTGCCTTCTCCCCGCGTCCGGTTGTTGCATCCGCGCCTGCGATGCGTGGTGGCGGGCGGCACGGGCGCGGATTAAGTTACGGCGTTTTGTCCGCCTTCCGCCGCGAAAACGCAGTCGGAAGGCGGGCGTTCAGGCGCGCCCGCAAGGGCGCGTCCGCACGAGGGGTTAACCGTCCCATGGCAGATCTCCGCGAGTTCCACGGCCCCAACGCGGGCTACGTGCTGGAGCAGTACGAGCGGTACCTGCGCGATCCGCAGTCGGTGGACGCGCAGTGGCAGGCATATTTCCGCGGCTTCACGCCGGCCGACCTCGAGGCCGCGGCCTCCTCGTCCCCCGCCGCCGGCGCCGCTCCGCGCGCGGCCGCGCCGGGGATCGACGTGCGCAAGCTGGTGGCGGCGCGCGAGATGTCGCGCACCATCCGCACGCGCGGGCTGACCGCCGCGCGGCTGGACCCGCTGGGCTCCGAGCCGCGCCCCGACCCGGCACTGGCGCTGGAGAGCTACGGCCTGACCGAGGCGGAGCTGGAGTCGCTCCCCGCGGCGGTCGTGCTGGGCCACGATCCCCGCTCGCCCAACCTGCTGGCCGAGGTCCGCCGCCTCCGGCAGATCTACAGCGGGAGCGTGGGCTACGACTACCACCACATCCCCAACGCGGAAGAGCGCGCCTGGCTGCGCGAGGCCATCGAGTCGGCCCGCTTCGCCCAGCCGCTGCCGGCCGGGCGCAGGAAGGACATCCTCCGCCGGCTGAGCCAGGTGGACGGCTTCGAGCGCTACCTGCACCGCACCTTCTTCGGGCAGAAGCGCTTCAGCATCGAGGGGACCGACGCCATGGTTCCCATGCTCGACGAGGTGGTGCGCGAGGCCGCCGGAAAGGGCGGGCGCGAGGTGCTGATCGGGATGGCGCACCGCGGCCGCCTGAACGTGCTCACCCACGTCCTGGGCAAGCCGTACGCGATGATGCTGGCCGGCTTCCAGAGCGCGCAGCTGGCCCCCGGCGCCGAGGACCAGCAGAACACCGACGAGCCGTCGGGCGACGTGAAGTACCACATGGGGTGGGATTCGGAGACCGAGGTGGACGGCCGCCCGATCCGCGTCACCCTGTCTCCGAACCCCAGCCACCTGGAGTTCGTGAACCCGGTGGTGGTGGGGATGACGCGCGCCTCGCAGGACGACACCACGCACCCGGGCCCGCCCACGCTGGACCACGACGCGGCCATCGCGGTGCTGATCCACGGCGACGCGGCCTTCCCCGGGCAGGGAACGGTGGCCGAGACGCTGAACATGAGCGGGCTGCGCGGCTACGCCGTGGGCGGCACGCTGCACGTGATCGCCAACAACCAGATCGGCTTCACCACCGACCCCGAAGAAGACCGCTCCACGCGCTGGGCCAGCGACCTGGCCAAGGGATTCGAGATCCCCATCGTGCACGTGAACGCCGACGACGTGGAGGCGTGCCTGGCCGTCACCCGCCTGGCCTTCGCCTACCGCGAGACCTTCGGCAAGGACTTCGTCATCGACCTGGTGGGCTACCGGCGCTGGGGGCACAACGAGGGCGACGAGCCGCTCTTCACCCAGCCGGTGATGTACGAGGCCATCCGCACCCACCCCACCGCGCGCGAGGTGTACGCCAGGCGGCTGGTGGACGAGGGGGTGGTGAGCGCGGACGAGGCCGAGGCGATGGCGAAGGCGGTGGCCGACGAGCTGGCCCGCGCGCTGGAGTCGCTGGGCGGCGGCGCGCCGCACCACGAGGAAGACGACGAGCATTCGCGCGAGGGGCACCGCCGCGACCCGCTGCAGACCGGCGTGGCCGCCGAACGCCTGCGCGAGCTGAACGAGGCGCTGCTGCAGCGGCCGGAGGGCTTCGCGCCCAACGCGCGACTCGACAAGAACGTGCTGCAGAAGCGCCGCGACGCGCTGGACGCCGCCCAGCCGGCCATCGACTGGGGGCACGCCGAGGCGCTGGCGTTCGCCTCGCTGGTCAGCGAGGGCGTGCCGATCCGGCTGACCGGGCAGGACGCGGAGCGGGGCACCTTCAGCCACCGCCACGCGGTGCTGCACGACGCGAAGACGGGGGCCAGGCTGAACCCCCTGCAGACGCTGCCGCAGGCCACGGCCAGCTTCGAGATCCACAACTCGCCGCTCTCGGAGATGGCGGTGGTGGGCTTCGAGTACGGCTACTCGGTGCGCGACCCGCAGGCGCTGGTGCTGTGGGAGGCGCAGTTCGGCGACTTCGCCAACGGCGCGCAGGTGATGGTGGACCAGTACCTGGCCGCCAGCTACCAGAAGTGGGGGCAGACGTCGGGGCTCACGCTCCTCCTCCCCCACGGCTACGAAGGGCAGGGGCCGGAGCATTCCAGCGCGCGGCTGGAGCGCTACCTCCAGCTCTGCGCGCAGGACAACATGCGCGTGGTCTACCCCACCACCAGCGCGCAATTCTTCCACCTGCTGCGGCGACAGGCGGCGTTCCTGGGAAGCGAGCCGCGCCCGCTGGTGGTGATGAGCCCCAAGAGCCTGCTCCGCCACCCGTACGCCGCGTCCACGCTGGAGCAGCTCGCGTCCGGCACCTTCAACCCGGTGCTGGTGGACCAGCCGTTCGGCGGCAGCGGCGAAGAGGTGACGCGCCTGGTCCTCTGCAGCGGCAAGGTGTACGTGGACCTGGTCGGCACGGGCGACGAGCAGCGCGCGGACCGGCTGTCGATCGAGGGGGTGGACCGCGTGGCCGTGGCCCGCGTGGAGGAGCTGTATCCCTTCCCCGCCGAGGAGATCGGCGAGGTGCTGGCGCGCTTCCCCGGCGTGCGCGAGGTGGTGTGGGTGCAGGAGGAGCCGCGCAACATGGGCGCGTGGACCTTCGTGGAGCCGCGCCTGCGCGAGGTGCTGGGCGAGCTTCCGCTGCGCTACGAGGGCCGGGCCGAGCGCGCCAGCCCCGCGGAAGGGTACGCGCACCGCCACGCCGCCGAGCAGACGCGCATCGTGCGCGCCGCGCTGTCGGGCGCGCCGCGGCTGGAAGAAGCGAAGAGATAGGGACAGGGGACAGGGGATAGGGACGGCGTCGCGAGACGCGATGGCATTTCCATCTCCATCCCCCTTCCCTGTCCTGTTCCGGCGAGTCCTCTGAAGGATGATGAGGATCGGCGCGTGAGAATCGCGTCGCTGCAGCGAAGTGAGATGAAGGGTCGGGGCGTCCCGCGCGATGAGTTCGTGCTGTCCCTGTTCCCTGTCCCCTGTACCCTGGGTTCTAGAGATGCCGGTTGAGATCCGCGTTCCGCCGCTGGGCGAGTCCGTCGTAGAGGCCACCGTCGGCCGCTGGAGCAAGCAGCAGGGCGACGCCGTGAAGAAGGACGACGTGCTGGTGGAGCTCGAGACCGACAAGATCACGGTCGAGGTGGCCGCCCCCGCCGACGGAACGCTGGGCGCGATCCGCAAGAACGAGGGCGACACCGTGGGCGTGAACGAGCTGCTGGCCGAGATGGAGGCCGGCGCCGCCGCCCCCGCCGCCGCGGAAGAGGGCCACGTGGCCAGCGTCCGCTACGAGGAGAAGGCGGGCGCCGCCGCTCCGGCCGAATCCGCCCCGGCGGCAACCGCCACCGCCACCGCCGAGGCCGGCTCGGCCGACGCGCCGACCTCGCCCGCGGCGCGCGCGATCGCCGCGGAGCACGGGATCGACCTGGCGTCGGTGCGCGGCTCGGGGCCGAACGGCCGGGTGACCAAGGAAGATGTGCTGAAGCGCATCGAGGACGGCCGCACGGCCGCCGGCGCGCCGCAGCGCGAGTCTGCCCCCGCGCAGCCCGCCGCGCCCACGGCCAAGCCGGCGACTCCCGCGCAGCCCGCCGCGGCGACGCCGGCCCCGTCGGTGAACGGCGACCGGCCGGAGGAGCGCCAGCGGATGTCGCGCCGGCGGCAGACCATCGCACGGCGGCTGCTGGACGCGCAGCACTCCACGGCCAGCCTGACGACGTTCAACGAGATCGACCTGCAGCAGGTGATGGAGCTGCGGAAGCGGCGGCAGGACGAGTTCGTGAAGAAGCACGGGGTGAAGCTGGGCTTCATGTCGTTCTTCACCAGGGCGGTGATCGGCGCGCTGAAAACCTTCCCGCGGCTGAACGCCGAGATCCAGGGCGACGAGATCGTCCTCAAGCACTACTACGACATCGGCATCGCGGTAGGCGCGGAGGAAGGGCTCGTCGTTCCCGTCATCCGCAACGCCGACCGCAGGAGCTTCGCGGAGCTGGAGAAGGAGATCGGCGAGCTGGGGAAGAAGGCGCGCGAGGGGAAGCTGACGCTCGACGAGCTGCAGGGCGGCACCTTCACCATCACCAACGGCGGCACCTTCGGCTCCATGCTCTCCACGCCGATCCTGAACCCGCCGCAGGTGGGCATCCTGGGGATGCACAACATCGTGGAGCGCCCGGTGGTGGTGAACGGCGAGATCACGATCCGCCCCATCATGTTCGTGGCCCTCACCTACGACCACCGCATCGTGGACGGCAGCGAGGCGGTGCGCTTCCTGGTCACGGTGAAGCAGCTGCTGGAAGACCCGATCAACATGCTGATCGAGGGGTGAGGCGGGTTTCGGATGGCTTGACGAAGTGCGGGAGTGCCGCTTGCACGCCCGCACTTCTCCGCATCGACCCGAAAGCAAGTCCGGACGAATGGCTGATCGGAACGCGGGCGATGCAGGCCGGGTTCCGGGCGCGCTCCGCCTGCTCTACGCGGTGTTCGGCGTGGGCAGGATGGCGGCGGAGTTCCTGAACACCACAGGGTGGGTATGCGGGCGGCGATCGCGCTGCTGTACATGGCCGTGACGGGCGCGTGCCGGACGGGTGGGAGAAACGACGCGGGCGCGCTCACGCGGACTTCCGTGAGCTAGGAAAGGGGAACCGGAGGGATCGATGCTCTTGCCGGATCGCGACGAGCCAGCTGACGAAATCGTGCCGGGCCTGATCGGGTCCCTGAATCCGCGGCTGCCGTCCACGCGGGACAGTGAGCCGCCGATGCCCGCGCGGACGCCGCCACCGACGCAGGTCGTTTCCCGTGCGGTCGATCCCGAGGTGGGATCGACGCGGCTGGTGTTGTTCCTGGCCTGGTTCGTTTTCGTGGTCGCGCAGGAGCCCGGGATTGTGGAGTCCGCACTCCTGTACCTGGTGGTCTGGATGGTTCCCGCCAAGGTGCTCGACCAGCTGGTTCCCAAGCGCCTGAAGCGAGCCACGACGATCCAGTCGGACTCCGGCGATACGTGGATCACGCGCGTCCCGTCGATCCGCGCGGAAGCCGATCGAAGCCCCGTCCGGCTGCCGTTCCGGGTGATGTCGGCGGTGGTCGCGCTGGTCTTCATGCTGCCGGCGATGATTCCGATCAACGATCTGCAGCTCTTCGAACGGATTGCCTTCTTCCTGGGCGGGATGGTGTTTGGCGGGATCGCGCTGGTGCCGGGTGGGGACCTGAAGCGGATGGTTCCGCGGTTCTCGTCGCACCCGCGGCTTCCCGCCCCGGGTGACGACGCCGGCGCCGGCTGATGGCGGTTGGGCAGGTTCCTGAGAACTCGATCGAGGGATTGAAGATAGATGGCTGACGAGAAGACGTTCGACCTGGTGGTGCTGGGCTCGGGGCCCGGCGGCTACGTCGCGGCGATCCGCGCGGCGCAGCTGGGGTTCAAGACGGCGTGCATCGAGAAGGAGCCGGCGCTGGGCGGCACCTGCCTGCGCATCGGCTGCATTCCCAGCAAGGCCCTGCTGGACAGCTCCGAGCTGTTCGAGCAGATCCGCCACAAGGCAAAGGACCACGGGATCCAGGTGGCCGAGCCCGCCATTGACGTCCCCGCGCTGCACAAGCGCAAGGACGGCGTGGTGAAGGGGCTCACCGACGGCGTGGCGTACCTGTTCAAGAAGAACAGGATCGAGTGGATCCGCGGCTTCGGCCGCCTCACCTCACCCGAGACGATCGAGGTGACCTCGGCCGATGGCGCGGCGACGACGGTCCGGGCGAAGAACATCGTCCTGGCTCCGGGCTCCGTTCCGGTGGAGCTGCCCTTCCTGAAGTTCGACCACGAGCGGATCATCGACTCCACCGGCGCGCTCTCCATCCCCCAGGTCCCCGGCCACCTGGTGGTCGTGGGCGGCGGAGTGATCGGGCTGGAGCTGGGGAGCGTGTGGCTGCGGCTGGGCGCGAAGGTGACGGTGCTCGAGGCCATGCCCAGCATCCTCCCGGGGATGGACGGCGAGGTGGTGAAGACCGCCGACCGCATCCTGCGCAAGCAGGGCTTCGACATCCGCACCGGCCGGCGCGTCTCCGGCGCCGAGCGGAAGGGCGACAAGGTCGTGGTCTCGGTCGAGGGCGCGGAGCCCATCGAGTGCGACTACCTGCTCGTGGCCGTCGGCCGGCGCGCGTACACCGAGGGGATGGGATTCGAGGAGCAGGGAATCCGGATGGAGCGCGGCGTCATCCAGGTGGACGAGCGCTACCACACCGGCGTCGCGAACATCTACGCCATCGGCGACGCGATCGGCGGGCGGATGCTGGCGCACAAGGCCGAGGAGGAGGGCGTTGCCGCCGTCGAGTTCGCGGCCGGCAAGCACGGGCACGTGAACTACGACGCGGTCGCCAACGTCGTCTACACCTGGCCGGAGATCGCCTCGGTGGGGATGAGCGAGGAAGAGGCGAAGGCCGCCGGGCACGAGTACAAGGTGGGCAAGTTCCCCTTTTCCGCGAACGGGCGCGCCAAGGCGATGGCGGAGCAGGACGGCTTCGTGAAGGTGATCGCCGACGCGAAGACGGACCGCATCCTGGGGATGCACCTGCTGGGGCCGCGCGCGTCGGACATGATTGCCGAGGCGGCGCTGGCGGTGGAGTTCCAGGGCTCGGCCGAGGACGTGGCGCGGACGGTGCACGCGCACCCCACGCTTCCCGAGGCGGTGAAGGAGGCGGCGCTGGCGGTGGCGGGGCGCGCCATCCACATTTAGCCGCCGCAGCACAGGCGAGGAGGTTTTCCTGCCCGGTGGGTGGGATTCCGACCGGGATCGCATGGCGCCGCCGCTCGATTGCGGAAGCGACCCTGCGCAGGGGAACCTCCCCATCGCCTGAAATCGACGACCCCGACATCCCGAACATGGAAACCAGTCTCCATCTGACCCAGGAAGACGCGGGCCTCCTCCGCGAGGTCATCGCCCACTACCTGAGCGAGCTCCACAGCGAGATCGCGCACACCGACAACTACGACCTGCGCGAGACGCTGCACGGAAAGCAGCACCGCCTGAACGCGCTCATGGAGCAGCTCGGCAGCTCCTGAGCAGTCCCGCAGCATCAACGGACGAAGACGCCGCGTCCCCAAAGCCGGGAACGCGGCGTTTCGTCGCGAGCGACAATTCGTGCTGGCTTGACGAAGGAACGGAATGTCTGTATTATTCTTGCAACACAAGTTGGTATATGCGGCTGACGACAAGAGCCCCCGGGCTCTGCCAGGTTTACCTGGCTAGTCAGCCGCGATTTTTTTGCCCCGCTCAGTAGTACAGCATCGTACCCCGCCTCCACACATCGAACTCCGACTGGACCTTGTCGCGGACAAGGTCGTACGCGGAGCAGTCGCCCCGCTCCCATTTCCGCGCGATCGCCCAGCAGCAGTAGTCCGCGACCTGCAGGCACGGCTCGCTCTGCGCGCTCCACGACGCGGTGTGGTAGTGGACCGTGGGCGTCACCTGCCTCACCACGTCCTTCACGGCGTCGTGCATCAGTCTCCGCTTCTTCCTGGTCCCGAGCGACGCGCCCACCACCAGCAGCTCGTCATCCTCCTACACGACCTTCGGCGCGAGGTGCTTCAGGTGATAGTCCCACGCGTATCGGTAGAACGTCTCTTCCGAGGCGCGGGTCTGCGGCTGCGCCTTCGCCTTCTCCAGGATCGTGGCGTCGACGCGGAAGTCGTGGCGGCGGAGCAGATCGAACACTTCGGTCCGCACCTCGAGCGAGTCGTCGGTGGCGTGGAACTCCGATTCCACCGCCAGGCCGCGCCACACCATGTCGCGGCGCAACGCCAGCAGCTCGTCGCCCACGGTGAAGTCCGTACAGGTGACGGTGGTGAGGATGAAGTAGCGCGACGCGCCGCTCCTGCGCGAGAAATCGAAATTCCCGCTCTCGTCGGCCATGATGCTGATTCGCGGCATTCGTGGACACAAGTGGACGGAGTAGGAAAAGGGGCGAGCAACGTACACTCCATCAACTTGCCGCGAAAGTCCCTCCCCCCGCCGCTGTAAGGGCGTAGCAGCCGAACGAGTCTTCGCGGTGGACACGCCGGGTATTACATTCCTCACGCCTTGAGCACGGGAAAAGCGAAGCGATGGACAGCGACGACAACCGCACCGGGTTCTTTCACACGATCGACGGGGAGACGCGCGAGATCGTGGTGGAGCTCGCCGACCGCCGGCAGCTCGCCGTCTGGAGCCGCTGGAGTTCGGCGCAGCGCCTTCGCGCGGCGGCCGAGATCGCCATGGTGGCTCGGGAGACGCTCGCGCTGCGGCTGAGATCGCGGCATCCGGAGTGGACCGAGGAGGAGATCAACCGCGAGGTCGCCCGGAGGTTTCTTGAAAAGCGCGTTTGATCTGCTCGACATCGTCGCGCGCGCGTGCGAGGAGCTCGGGATCCCGTACGCGGTCGGCGGGTCGCTGGCGGCGATGATGTATGGCGAGCTGCGGCTGACCACCGATATCGACGTCGTCGTGCACCTGCGGCCGCAGGACGTTCCGCGGCTCCTCGCGCGCTTTCCGCATCCGCGGTACTACCGGGACGAGCACGCGGCGCTGGAGGCCATCCGCACCGGCAGCCAGTTCAACATCATCGACAACGAAACCGGGCTGAAGGCCGACATCTTCATCGCCGGCGACGCGATCTCTCGCCTGCAGGTGGACAATGCGCGCAGGATGGAAACCGCCTTCGGGGGCATGGTGATGGTCTCTCCCCCGGAAGAGCTGATCCTGATGAAGATGAAGTACTACTCCTTCGCCTGGACGGAAAAGCACCTTCGCGACATCTCGGGAATGCTGGACTCGCCACTCCAGGAAATAGACGAGGCCCGGATCCGGTCGCTCGCCGAACGGCACGGCCTCGCCCACGTCTGGGAGGCCGTGCAGTCCCGCCGCGCCCGCGGCTGAATCGATCGTCGCTCCTCCGATTCCCTCCCCCGCTGGTCCGCTCGTCGTGCGACGCGTAGTTTGCCCGCCAGTCCCATCATCATCTCCCCCGAAACGCGAGGGTTGCCCGTGCTCGTTCGCCTGGTCGTTCCGGCGGCGCTGCTGGCGTCCGTCTCCCTTCTCCATGCCCAGCAGGCGATGCCGGGCTACTCGGCCGACGCGGCCGCCCGCGAGCGCCGGGTGGAGGCCGCCGCCATCGCCGCCACCTCGCCGGAGCGGGCGTCGGCGCACTCGCGCGCGCTCTCGGCCGAGACGCACGTGGCGGGCACCCCCGCGCAGGCGCGCACCCGCGACTACGTGATCGGCGAAATGCGGCGGATGGGGCTGGAGACGGAGGTGCGCCACTACCGCGTGTGGCTGCCGCACGCCACCGCCGTCCACCTCTGGCGCATCTCCCCCGACGCGCGCGAGCTGGCGCTGGCCGAGCCGCCCGTGCCCGGCGACAGCACCTCGGTGCTCGCGCAGTACCCCACGGTGAACGGCACCAGCGCGCAGGGCGACGTTCGCGGCGAGGTGGTGTACGTGAACTACGGGCTGGTGGAGGACTACGCGCGGCTGGACTCGCTCGGCGTGTCGGTGCGCGGCAAGATCGCCGTCGCGCGCTACGGGCGGAGCTTCCGGGGGATCAAGGCGCGCGAGGCGGAGCGGCACGGCGCGGTGGGGCTGGTCATCTACAGCGACCCGGCCGACGACGGCTTCGCGCGCGGCGACGTGTACCCCGAGGGGCCCATGCGCCCCGAGCGCGGGGTGCAGCGCGGCAGCATCCTGAACTCCGACGGCGACCCGTCCACCCCCGGATACCCGTCCACCGACAACGCCCGGCGCCTGTCGCCCGCGGAGATGGACATCCCCCGCATCCCCGTGATCCCCGTGTCGTACGCGAACGCGGCGGAGCTGCTGCGCGGGGTGCGGGGGACCGCCGTCCCGCAGGCGTGGCAGGGCGGGCTTCCCTTCCGCTACCACGTGGGCCCCGGCCCCGTGGTCGCCCGCATCGCGGTGGAGACGGACGAGCGGACATCGCCGATGAAGGACATCTGGGACACCTTCGGCGTCATCCGCGGAAGCGAGCTCCCCGACGAGATCGTGATGGTGGGCGGCCACCGCGACGCCTGGGGCCCCGGCGCCGCCGACAACGTGAGCGGCACCACCAGCGTGCTGGAGTCCGCCCGCGCGGTGATGGAGCAGGTGCGCGCCGGGAACCGCCCGCGCCGCACCATCGTCTTCGCCACATGGGACGCGGAGGAGTGGGGGCTGGTGGGCTCGACCGAGTACGTGGAGGAGGACTCGGCGCGGCTGATGCGCGGCGCCGTGGCCTACCTGAACCAGGACGTGGCGGCGCAGGGACGCGCGTTCGACGGCGGCGGCTCGCCCTCGCTGCGGGCGCTGCTGCGCGACGTGGCCGGCCTTGTCCCCGACCCGTCCGGCGGCGGGAGCGTGTACCAGGTGTGGCGGAAGCGGACCAATCTCCCCGATTCCGCCGAGGTGGCGATGGGGAACCCGGGCGGCGGGTCGGACTTCGCCGGCTTCTACAACCACCTGGGGATTCCGATCGCCGAGTGGGGCTTCGGCGGGCCGGGCGGCGTGTACCACTCGCAGTACGACTCGTACGCGTGGATGAGCCGCTTCGGCGACCCCGGCTTCCGCTACCACGCGGCCGCGGCGTCGGTGGGCGCGGCCCTGCTGCTGCGCCTGGCCAACGCCGAGGTGCTGCCGTACGACTACGCCGAGTACGCGCGCACCATGCGCGGCTACCTTCCCGACCTGGAGCAGGCGCTGAAGGCGAAGGGGTGGGACACGGCCGGCACCGCCCCGCTCCGCGCGTCCGTCGACGCGATGGAGGCCGCGGCGCGCGACTTTGCCACGGCGCGCGACCGGGCGCTGGCGGGCGGCGCGCTGGCCCCCGCGCGACGCGACGCGGCGAACCGCGCGCTGCTGGGCGTGGAGCGCGCGCTCACGCGGCCGGAGGGGCTGAAGGACCGCGAGTGGTTCCGCAACCTGATCTACGCCTCGGACCCCGACAACGGCTACTCCGACATGGTGTTCCCCGGCGTGGCCAACGCCGCGCGCCACGGCGACCGTCCGCTCGCCGAGAGCGAGCTGGCCGACCTGGCGCGCCGCTTCGCCGCCGCCACCGCCGCGCTGCGGGAGGCGACGCGGGCGCTGGGCGGGTGATCGTCAGCGGGAGAGATGATGAGAAGAGGCGGCGAGTGAAATTCACTCGCCGCCTCTTCTATTCGGCGAAATAACGTATCAACGCCTTGCGTATCTCGGCTGGCGGGCCATTCGCGCGCCATCCGGGGACGAAGCGCCGGATGCGAACCGTGTCTGGAGCAAGACCGAAACGTCCCTCCTCCAGCGCGCGTTGCAGGCCTGCGAAGGGCACGGGAATCGGATCTCCTTCGCTCACGGCAGGGTGATTGTTCATCGGAAGATCGTCCATCTTGCTCCATGCGGAAGAGGTTCGCCCCGTCTCGCGTATGTTGAACAATAACAGCATCCGGATGCAGCTGTGTCCGGCACAGCAAAACGCGTATGGAGATTCGCATCTGGCGGAACTCCGTGGCTCGCGCTATGTACACGGGAACCAGGATTCCTCCGGACCCCTAAACCAGTATCTCACGATGAGCCGAACCCGATTCGGGCTGGCGACCGCGATGGTCGCCGCAGCGGCCGCGACCACCGCGGCGGTGCGCGCCCCCGCCGTGGCCCGCGCGTCCGACGTCATGTGCGCCGACACCACCGGCCTGGCGTGCCGCGACTTCTTCGCCTTCGCCAACCAGCGCTGGCTGGACAGCACGCAGATCCCCTCTATCTACCCCGCGTGGGGAAGCTTCTACGAGCTGCAGGAGCACAACGAGGGCGTGCTGAAGACGGTGATCGAGGACGCCGCCGCGCGCCGCGCCGACGCCTCCAGCCCGTACGCCAAGCTGGGAACCTACTACGCCACCTGCATGGACTCGGCGGCGATCGAGGCCGCGGGAACGGCACCGCTGCGCCCCGAGCTGGCGCGCATCGCCGCCGCGAGCACGCCGGCCGCGCTGGCGGCCGAGGCCGGGCGCATGCGCCGCATGGGTGCCGGCGCGCTCTTCTCGGTGGGCGCCGGGCCCGACGACAAGGCCGCCACCCGGGTGGTGCTGCAGCTGGGGCAGGGCGGGCTGGGGCTCCCGGACCGCGACTACTACCTGAAGACCGACTCGGCCTCGGTGGCGCTGCGCAACGAGTACGTGGCGCACGTGGGGCGCACGCTGGCGCTGCTGGGCGAGAGCCCGGCGCAGGCGCAGGCCGACGCGCGCAAGGTGCTGGCGATCGAGACCGCGCTGGCGCAGGCGTCCATGCAGCGGGTGCAGATGCGCGACCCCAACGCCATCTACCACAAGCTGTCGATGGCGCAGGTGCGCGCGCTGGCGCCCGGCTTCGACTGGGCCGGCTACCTGCGCGAGGCCGCCATCCCCGCGGTCGACAGCGCGCTGGTGCGCCAGCCCGACTTCATCACCGCCGCGGGGCGCGTGGTGCAGGGCACGCCGGTGGCCGACCTGCAGGCGTACTACCGCTGGCGGCTGGCCGATTCGTACGCGTCGCGGCTGTCGTCGGCGTTCGTGAACGAGAGCTTCGAGTTCGGCAAGCGCTTCACCGGCGCCACCGAGCAGCAGCCGCGCTGGAAGCGGTGCCTGGCCGAGGCCGACGCCGGGCTGGGCGAGATGCTGGGGCAGGCGTACGTGGAGCGCGCCTTCACCCCGCAGTCCAAGGCGCGCGCCGACGAGATGGTGAACAACCTGCGCGCGGCGCTGGGCGAGCGCATCCGCCAGCTGTCGTGGATGTCCGAGGCCACCAAGCAGCAGGCGCTGTCCAAGCTCACGGCATTCCAGCAGAAGATCGGCTACCCGCAGCGCTGGCGCGACTACTCGTCGCTCGAGGTGCGGAACGGGCCGTTCGCGGCCAACGCCATGGCCGCCACCACCTTCGAGTACTCGCGCGAGCTGGGGAAGATCGGGCGGCCGGTGGACCGCGGCGAATGGGGGATGACGCCGCCCACGGTGAACGCGTACTACAACCCCACGTACAACGAGATCGTGTTCCCCGCGGGGATCCTGCAGCCGCCGTTCTTCGACCCCAACGCCGACGACGCCACCAACTACGGGGCGATGGGCGCGGTGATCGGGCACGAGGCCACGCACGGCTTCGACGACGAGGGGCGGCAGTACGACGCGGCCGGCAACCTGCGCGACTGGTGGACCGCCGAGGACGCGGCGCGCTACAACGCGCAGGCCGAGCGCATCGTGGCGCAGTTCAGCGGCTACACCGCGGTCGACACGCTGCACCTGAACGGCAAGCTCACCGCCGGCGAGAACATCGCCGACCTGGGCGGGCTGACCATCGCCTACGCGGCCATGCAGAAGGCGCTGGAAGGAAAGCCGCGCACCGTCATCAACGGCTTCACCCCCGAGCAGCGCTTCTTCCTGGGGTGGGCGCGCGTCTGGCGGGAGCTGCGCCGCCCCGAGTACTCGCGGATGCTGGTGACCATCGACCCGCACTCGCCCAGCCGGTGGCGCGTGAACGGGCCGCTCAGCAACATGCCCGAGTTCGCCCGCGCGTTCGGCTGCAAGCAGGGCGACGAGATGGTGCGCGCCGACTCCGTCCGCGTGACGATCTGGTAAGCTTGGGTTTTCGGTAGATGGCATCGAGGCGGTGGAGAAGCATCTCCGCCGCCTCGATCCATTTTTCCGTCCTTCGACTTTCAGTGCCGCGCCCCAGGCATCGCTGGATCTCACGCGGAGACGCGGAGGCGCGGAGGTGGCTGGGATACACCTCCGCGGCTCCGCGTGAGACCAGCCGATCCGGGAGGAACGGGACCAACGGTTCGTCAGAGCAGGGTGCCGCCCAGGAGCATGCGGGCGATGGAGAAGTAGATCACCAGCCCGGTGACGTCCACCAGCGTGGCCACGAAAGGGGCCGAGGAATTCGCGGGGTCCAGCCCCAGGCGCCGGAGGACGAGCGGGAGCATCGACCCGGTCACCGTGCCCCAGAGCACGATGCCGACCAGGCTGAGCGCGACCACGATGGCGACGAGCATGTAGTGCGGGCCGTACATGTGGCCGACCATCTGCCAGACCAGAATGCGCACGAAGCCGATCACGGCCAGGATGATCCCCAGCGCCAGCCCGGTGGCGAACTCGCGCCGCACCACCCGCCACCAGTCGCGCAGCCGCACCTCGCCCAGCGCCATCGCGCGGATCACCAGCGTGCTGGCCTGGCTCCCGGTGTTGCCGCCGGACGAGATCATCAGCGGAACGAAGGTGGCCAGCACCACGGCGCGCGCGATCTCGTCCTGGAAGTGCGCCATCGCCGTGGCCGTCAGCATCTCGCTGATGAAGAGGACGACCAGCCACACGCCGCGCTTCCGCACCATGTCCGCCAGGCCCACGTCGAAGTAGGGCGCGTCCAGCGCCTCCATCCCGCCGGCCTTCTGGATGTCCTCGGTGGCCTCCTCCTGCACCACGTCCACCACGTCGTCGATCGTGACGATCCCTTTCATCCGCCCCTGCGCGTCCAGCACGGGAAGGGCGAGCAGGTCCATTTCGGCCAGGATCAGCGAGAGCGCCTCCTGGTCCATGTGCTCGGGGACGGTCACCAGCTCCGTCTCCATCACCTCGTGGATCGGCCGGTCGCCGGGAGCCGCGAAGAGCTCGCGGAACGAGACCACGCCCTGCAGCCGCTGCTCGGCGTCGAGCACGTAGGCGTAGTAGATGGTCTCCAGCCGGCGGCGGGCCTGGCGGCGCAGGTAGGTGATGGCCTCGTCCACCGTCATCTCGCGACGCACCCGGGCGAAGCGGGGGCTCATCAATCCGCCCGCCTCGTCCTCCTCGTACGCCAGCAGCGCGCTGACCTCGCGCCGGGTGACGGGGTCCAGCAGGTCGACCACGGCCACGCGGTCTTCCGGCTCCATCTCCTGCACCAGGTCGGCCGCGTCGTCGGGCGGGAGAAGGCGCACCCAGCGGCGGCGGGCCCCCTCGCGCAGCTCCATCAGCAGCTCGGCCTGGTCGCGCGTGCTGAGCGAGAGGAAGAAGTCGTCGGCGTCGTCGGCCGGGAGGAAGGTGAACCCCTCCGCGCGCTCGTCGCGCGACAGGATCGGCCACACGTCCTGCAGCTCATCGGCGGTCAGCGCCTCGGGGGACGTGGTCATCCGGATCGCGGGGTCGTTTCGTGGATCAGGGGCGCGGCGCGGCGGGGGGAATCCTACCCGCCGGGCGGCAGGCGCACCAGCGTTTCGTGGGCCGGGGCGTCAGATCCACTTCAGGCGGCGGAAGTAGTAGTACAGCCCCACGCCGATCGTCACCATCAGCCCCAGGGCCAGGGGGTACCCCAGGCGCCACGAAAGCTCGGGCATGAGGTGGAAGTTCATCCCGTAGATCCCCGCCACCAGCGTGACCGCCATCAGGATGATGGACCACGCCGCCATCAGCCGCATGGTGATGTTCAGCTGGTTGGAGACCACCGAGAGCTGCGCCTCCATCGCCCCCGTCAGCAGGTCGCGCAGCGTGTCCAGCTCCTCCACCACGCGCAGGAGGTGGTCGTACACGTCCTGGAAGTACAGGAGCATGTCGGCGGAGAGGAAGGGGAGGTCGCGCCGGAGCAGGGTGGACAGGAGGTCGCGCTCGGGGCCCAGCACCTTGCGGAAGAGCGTCATCTCCCGGCGCACGTTCAGCAGCCGCTCCAGCCCGCCCTGGTCGGTGCCCTCGAAGATCTGCGCCTCCATCTCCTCCACCCGGTCGGCGAAGTGGTCCACCACGGGAAAGTAGTGGTCCACGATGCTGTCCATGATGGCGTGCCCCAGCACTCCCACGCTATTGAACGCCGCGGGGTTCGCGCGCCAGCGGGCCAGCACCTCGCCGAACTCGGCCACCTTGTGGTCGTGCACCGTCACCAGGTAGCGGTGGCCCAGGAAGATGTGCACCTCGTGCAGCGCCATCCGCTCGCGCCGGGGGTTGAACGCGGCCGAGTACAGGACCAGGAAGTAGTAGCCGGGATACCGGTCCAGCTTGGGGCGCTGCCGCCCGCGCACGCAGTCCTCCACCGCCAGCGGGTGAAAGTGCAGGCGGTTGCGCAGCAGATCCTCTTCCGCGCGCCCCGGGCAGGCGATGTCGATCCACACCAGCGGCGCCTCGGCCTCGGTGGGGCTCTGCGCCTCGCGGCAGCGGTCGAACAGCTTCAGCCCCGCGTCGAGCGGGATGGCGTGCACGCCCTTGCCGTTCTCGGCGTAGCACACCGTGCGCGACTTCGCCGGCGCGTCGGCCTCGGTCAGCTCCTGCGCCTGGAAGTGGCGGTCCAGCGGCGGCCCGGCGGGGCCGGGGTCCAGGTCCAGCGCCTCGCCGCCGCCGAAGTCAGGCTCTGCGTCGGTCATAGCCCGGTACGGTGTCGGTGATCACGGCCACGGCGATCTCCAGCGCGCCCAGCGCCACGTGCGGAATCCACACCTCGGTATCGAAGCCCAGCAGCCAGGGGCTCACCGCCAGCAGCACCCCCGAGATGCCGTCGAGCCACAGGTGCACCGGCATCTGCAGCCGCTTCACCGCGCCCAGCTCGTAGTCGGTGAAGAGCGAGTAGGCGATGGCCGCGCCGCCCAGCGCCACGAAGATCCACGTCTGCGGGCCGGGCCCGAAGCGCAGGATGAACGGCAGCGCGATCATCAGCGCGCCCACCGTGTAGTCCAGCACGCCATGGGTGCGTGTGGGAAGACGCATGGGGGATTCGGCTCCGTTGGGGAGATGGATTTCGCGTGTTTTCCCCGCCGCGCTTGCAAGGGACGCGCCCTTGGCGGAAAGTGCGTGAGTGCGGAAGTGCGGGAGTGCGTTCCCGCGCGGCCTCAGCTCCAGCGCGCGAGGATGGCTTCGTCCGCGCCGCCGGGGAAGGCGTCCGGGTGCAGCCAGGCGGCCAGCGCCTCGATCCCGGCCACCACGCGCGGGCCGGAGCGGCTGAAGTACGCGCTGTGGCCGACCGCCGCGTCCCCGCCCGCGACGGCGCGCGGGGCGAGCGCGTGCAGGCGGCCGCGCGCGCGGTCCGCGTCCTCGCGCGCCTGCTCCAGCGCGTAGCCGCAGGGGACCAGGAGAAGACGATCGGGATCCATCCCCTCGACGTCCGCCCACGGGATCTCGACGGAGTGGCCGCCGGCTGCGCCGATGAGCGACTCGCCGCCGGCGGCCTCTATCATCTCGGGGATCCAGTGGCCCGGCGCGAACGGCGGCTCCAGCCACTCCAGCGCCAGCACGCGCGGCCGCGGGCGATCCGCGACGGCCTCGCGGACGCGGGAGATGCGGGCGCGGAGGCGGGCCGTCGTCTCCTCCCCCCGCGCGGGCTCGCCGGCCGCGTCCGCCACCTGCGCGACCGAGGCGACGATCTCCTCCAGCGTGTGCGCGTCGAGCGAAAGGACGCGCGGCGGATCGCTCAGCCGCGCCACCGCCTCGTGCACCGACGGCGTGGGGACGGCGCACACCTCGCAGACCGCCTGAGTGAGGATCAGGTCCGGGCGCGAATCGGCCAGGGCGCGCGCGTCGATCTCGTACACGCTGCCGAACTCCAGCATGCACCGCCGCACCTCGGCGTCGATCTCGCCGCTGGTGAGTCCCGCCGGGTCGAAGCGCACGCGGCTGAGGCGCGGCAGGCCGAGCGCCTCCGGCGGCCAGTCGCACTCGTGCGAGATGGCCACCAGGCGGTCCTCGAGCCCCAGCTCGTACACGATCTCCGTTGCGCTCGACAGCAGCGACGCGATCCGCAATGCTCCATCCCCCCGATGCCAGGCGTGGTTCCGCGCCACAACCTGCGTCGCCGCGCGGGGATGGGCAAGCTGGCGCGGGGGATGAAGATCACGGATGGGGGGGATGGAGATGCCTCGCCCGGTGCCGCGGACGGTCCGCCGCGTCACCCCGGCTTCCGTGCCGTGACGATGCGGACGGGCGGGAAGATGAGGGGGCTCGGCGCCGAGCGGCGCACCTCGCTCCAGCCGAGCCGCCGCAGCGTCCGCGCGTACAGCGCCGTCCCCGCGAAGTCGGAGATCGCCACGCGGCCGCCGGGCTTCACCACGCGCGCGATCTCGGCGACCGCCGCCGCGCGCCCTTCCGCGCCGGAGATGTTGTGGATCGCGAGGTTCGACACCGCCGCGTTGAAGCTGGCATCGGCGAACGGCATCATCCGCATGTCGCCGGTGTGCACCTCCACGCGGTCGGCCACGCCCTCGGCGCGCGCGTTCGCCAGCGTCCGCTCCGCCGCGTTGCCGCTCAGGTCCTTGGCCTGCCACAGGTCCACGCCCACCGCCCGCCCGCTTGGCAGCCGCCGCGCCGCGCCGACCAGCAGCAGCCCGCGCCCGCACCCCACGTCCAGCACCGCCTCGCCGCCCCGCAGCGCCAGCGCGTCGAGCACGCGGTCGCGCAGCCGCAGCTTCCCCACGCGGCTCCCCCACACCATCCACCCCGCCTCGACCAGGCAGACGGCGGCCATCACGATGGCCGTCCCCACGCAACGCCGGCGCGCGTACGATGCCGGCGCTGCACGCCACCGCCACGGCCGCGGCGAGGGTCGCGCCGAGCAGCAGGTTGCGGATCACCACCGGCGCGTCGATGCCGTAGTCGGCGCGCGCCGGAGCGTCCGCCCGCGGCGTGGGGGGAGAGCTCGTGCTCATGGCGGGGAGGGAAGCGAGGGTAGAGGCGGGAGATCCGGATCGGAACGAAGATGCCCCCGCAGGCGCGTGGAGCAAAGCTTCTCGTCGCGGCCGGCGCGGCGATGGTTGTCCGCGCCGCGGCGGCGGCCTAGTTTCCGCGCCACCCGACCGACCTTCCCGGAGCCGACCCCGATGCAGATCATCCGCCAGCCGCGCGTCACCGTCATCGCCCGCCAGCAGTTCACCCCGCCGCCGCACATCAGCTGGCAGAGCGACAGCGACGTGGCCGGCGAGGCGCTGGCCGAGTTCGCGGGCCGCCTGTGCTACCTCAGCTTCGGCGAGAACGCGGGGCTGGAGGGCGGCCACAAGACGATTCCCGGCCGCACCACGAACCAGGCCTATCTCGCGAACATCCTCAACACGAAGCACGGCTCGGTGCTGGAGCACGCCGTGTGGAGCTTCCTGTTTGAAGGGGTCAGCCGCTCGCTTACCCACGAGCTCATCCGCCACAGAGCCGGCATGGGATACAGCCAGCTAAGTCAGAGGTATGTCGATGAGTCTGCGATCGGCTTCGTGCTCCCGCCGGAGATCGAGGAGGGCACGACCGAGTTCGAGACGTGGCGTCAGGCGTGCGAGAACTCGCTGACGTCGTATCGCGAGTTGCTGGCGGAGGTCACGGAGAAAGTGGGCGAGGCGGGACCCGCGACAATGCGGAAGAAGCGGGCTCGGCAGGCGGCGAGATCCGTTCTCCCGAACTCAGCCGAAACGAAAATCGTGGCGACTGGGAACGCGCGGGCACTGCGTCACTTCTGCGAGATGCGCGGCGCCGGCAATGCGGACCTGGAGATCCGCCGACTGGCAGGTGCCGTCCTGCGTACGCTCCATCAGGAAGCGCCAAACATCTTTGGTGACATGAGGTTGGTTCCAAGTCCGGATGGCATCGACACGATCGAGACGGATTACAGCAAGGTTTAGATATTATTCCCCCAGCCTTCCTAACTTCATGCGTCCGGGTATACCCAATGTCCCAGCGACGCTCTGGATCGAGCGCGCCGGTATAATCAGTGTTGCCGCCGAGGTGAATCGGCTCGGCTTGATCTGGCGAGAGCAACCGTCCCCCGATGTGGGAATCGATGGGCAAATCGAGATGGTCGATGACCAAGGCCGTGCGACCGGCAGGATCGTCGCCGTCCAGGTGAAGAGCGGCGCTTCGTATCTTCTGAGAAGCAGCGAGGATGATTGGCTGTTTTCTCCTGATGAAAAGCATCGTTTCTACTGGGAGGTATTTCCCGTCCCTGTGCTCCTGATGCTGCACTCACCGCTGGACGGACTCACCTACTGGGTCGATGCACGTCAAAGCCTACGCAGTTCGAAGTTAAGGGATTCCAGACCTATAGCGGTTCCGCGAACTAACGTACTTCAGCGCGCAAGCGCATCAGACCTGTTCTACACAGCAGGTGGAGGCGGCCGCGATTTCCTGGGAATCCCAGATGTGCTGAAGCTGCTGTGCGCCACTTCGACCCATTCCAGATCCTTCCCGATAAGCTATTTCGATCTGTTCGCGAATGGCCTGACAAATAACGCGAACTCCGTGTATTACGGGATGGATCTCGTGATGGAGGTGGTGGAAGCGCGGCTACCAGAAGGTGAGAACTGGATAACTTTTGGGTCAGACGAGCACGATTTCCTCTTTGGGTATCTCCGTTTGCTGGTCGAGCAGCACCTGGCTGATGTCGACATCTCAAACTGCTTGGTCGATTGGCATGAACGCGAAAAGCAACCTACGACAATTGCACCACTTACCTCACGTGGCCGGGAATTGGTGCGATTAATCTATGAGCGCCAACGAAAGTTCGAGCAGGCTGGGCGATTGGAGGTGCCTGAATACCTGGGAGTCGCTCAGGAGGATTTTGTACGAATGGCATTCAGGTCGGCTCATTACTCTCGAATCCCGCTGATCGCCGCGTTTCAGGAACTGGTTCTCGAAGACATGGGTTACGGTGCCACGTAGAGTAAGAGCTCGCCCGCCGCTACTCGAATCTGAATCACTCCTCCGGCACCCCCATCTCCCTCGTCATGTCCTCCAGTTCCGCCACGCAGGCCTCCAGCGGGCGCGAGGTGTCGATCACGGGATATCCCAGCGCGTCGGCCTGGCCGCGGAGGTAGGCGGCCCAGCAGTCCATGTCGCGCGTGGCCAGCTCGGGCTGGGCGCGCGGGCCGTGAAGGCGCGCGTTGCGCTCGTCGTGGCCGCAGTCCGCCAGCGCGATCCGCCACCGCCGCGCGCCCAGCCGCTCCAGGTCGGCGCGCAGGGCGCTGGGACGGACCTGACCGTCGAGCACCGCCACGCGCACGTCGTCGTCGTTGCGCATCAGCCGCAGGATCCACTGCTCGGTGGCCGCGGCCTGCCACCGTTCGCGCCCGCCGAAATCGCGCGTCATCTCCTCCGGCGACGGCACGCCGATCGAGTCGAAGTAGTAGCACCCCACGCCAGGGAGATGGAGCTCCTCCAGCGCGTGGACGAGCGTCGTCTTCCCCGCGCCCGAGGCGCCGGTGAGGACGAGAAGCGCGGGCTGGGGATTCATCGCCACTGATCCGAAAGGAAGTGAGTGCGCCCCCGCTTGCGTGGGCCGGCAGGCGTACGACCCGCGCGCCCGCATCGTTTCACGGAGACGCGGAGATCCGCGGAGGGAGGATCGGCCGCCACTCGCCCCGCATCGGAATACTTGCATCTCCAGACATAATATGCTAACGATCACGCGCATCGCCCGCGGACGCGGGGGAGCACTGACGTCCATACGGAGCCTCACCATGCCCAAGCTCAAGCTGGAGTCGCTGCAGGTCGAGTCGTTCGCCACCACCCATTCCGCGCTGGGCGTCCGCGGCACCGTGGCAGGCCGCGCCGAGGCGGCACCGGGCACCACCATCATCGGACCCGGCACCGGCGTTTCGGAGTGTATGGTCTGCGTGCCGCTGTCGCAGTACAACTGCGAGAGCATAAACATCTGCAAGGACACCGAGTACCTGGACTGTACGTACGGCTGCACGCGCAACACGTGCGATCCCCGCATCAACAGCTGCGGCGACGTCTGCTGGATCGACGACAGCGCGGTGAAATGCCAGGTCGGGTGACGTAACCGGGCACCCACGAAGCGAGGGGACGAGGGGACGCCGGCCGCGGCGTCCCCTCGTGATGTTTTCCGGCCTCGCGTCTTTCGCGCCGTCGTGCTCACCGCGCGCGAGACGTGCCGTCCGCGATGAGGGGAAGATGAGGTCAGCTCGCGAGCGCGTGCGCGCCCGGTGTCCGGAGGATAGGTTGATGCGGCGCGCGGCGGAGCTTCGGTACCCCGCTCGCGCCCGCTGCCGGGCGGCTTGACACCCCTGCGGGCGCGGCATAGCTTCCCGCCTCGAACGAGCGTTCGAACGGGAGGGCGTTTCGAGGGTACTGGGCGCGGGCACGGCCTTCGCGGGTTGCCCGCGTCCGCTGTTTCCCCGCCGCGCCGATCGACGCGCGGGGCGTGAGATCGTTCCTGGTTCCGAGCAATCCATCCACCCCGACGGAGACGAGCGGATGGCCCGCTACACCGATGAAGAGCTGAAGGAAAAGGTCCACAACGGCTTCATCGTCGAATACCCCGACGAGATGACCGAGGGATACAAGAGCGCGCTGATCGTGCAGCTGCTGGTGCAGGCCGACACCGAGCTCATCTCGGCCCCGGCCTACTTCGGCGCCGCGAAGGACGCGCCGTCGACGAACACGATGGTCTCGGCCACCGCCATCATCCAGGACGAGCTGGCGCACGCCAACATCGCCTACCGGCTGCTGGAAGACCTGGGGCTGGACAAGGAGCAGCTCGTGTACGGCCGCGAGCCGCACGAGTTCAAGCACCCCTACGGCTTCGACCATCCGCTGGACAACTGGGCGGAGCTGGTGGTGGCCAACGGCCTGTACGACCGCGCCGGCATCACCCTGCTGGGCGACGTGTTCAAGAACACCAGCTACGGCCCGCTGAAGCGCGCGCTGGTGAAGGTGGACCAGGAAGAGACCTTCCATCTGCGCCACGGCGAGATGTGGATGAAGCGCCTCGCCAAGGCCGGCGGCGAGGCCAAGGCGCAGATCCAGCGCGCGGTGGACTGGATGTTCCCCATGGCGGTCGAGTGGTTCGGGCTGCCCGACGACATGAAGCGCCATTCCGGCCAGCTGGAGTACAAGCTGAAGGGGATGACCAACGACGAGCTGCGCCAGACGTGGATGAAGTCCACGGTGCCGCTCTGCGAGGGGATCGGCGTGAGCGTGCCCGCGCACTGGAGCGACGACGAGCAGAAGTTCGTGCTCGACTACCCGTTCCCCTGCGAGTACGACGAGGACGAGAAGCGCTGGCTCTTCGACGAGGGCGAGATCAGCTGGAGCAAGGTCTTCGAGCGCTGGAAGGGACGCGGGCCGGCGAACAAGAAGTTCGTCGAGGCCATCCAGGAGGGCCGCGGCTTCCGGCACCAGCTGGAGATGGCCGCCTGATGGCCGCCTGCGCTTCGGCACCGGCGCGCTTCGGGGCGGACGCGGAGGGGGGGACCGCGCTGCTGGAGGCGCCGTCCGCCCATCCCGTCCCCTTCGGCGAGCGCACCGGCCCGCTGTGGGACGCGCTGCGCGAGGTGATGGACCCCGAGATCCCCATCTCCCTCGTCGACCTGGGCCTAATCTACGACGTGCGCCAGGAGGGAACGTCGGTCGAGGTCGATCTCACCTTCACCGCGACGGCGTGCCCGTGCATGGCCTTCATCCACTTCGACATCCAGGACCGCCTGCAGCAGGTGCCGGGGGTCGACGAGGTGACGGTGAACGAGGTCTGGACCCCGGCGTGGACCAAGGCGCGCATCACCCCGGAGGGCCGCGCTACGCTGCGCACCTTCGGCGTATCGATGTGAGGAAAAACTGAAGTCCTGAGTCCTGAGTCCCAAGTGAGTGAGATCTGCTCAGGGACTCGGCACTCAGGACTTGGGACTTGGGACTCAGGACTAAACTCTCGAACTCCGCTCCGATGAAAGAGCCAGTCTACGAAGTGTTCGCGCGCAAGTCGCGCGAGGAGCCGCTGCGGCACATCGGCTGGGTGAACGCCATGGACGGCGACCTGGCCCGCGTGTACGCGTGGAAGACCTACGACGAGCAGAACTGGGCGGAGATGTGCGTCATCCCCCGCTCCGCCATCATTCCGGTGGACCCGGGCGAGAGCCAGTTCGTGACCGCCGCCCGCGACGACCACGAGGACGAGATCGTGCACAGCCGCGGCACCGGCAGCTACGGCGGCGCCGACGTGGCCGTGAAGGAGGGGAGATGACCGACACGCTGGCCACCGCCGCCGCGTACGAGAAGGCCGACCAGCTTCCCGACGACGTCCGCGCGCCGCTGCGCGAGCTGATCCTGGCGCTGGCCGACAGCAAGCGCGTCCTGGGACTGCGCTACAGCGACCGCATGCTGGGCTCGCCCACCCTCGAGGCGGGGATCGCCGCCTCGTCGATGGCGCAGGACGAGTGGGGGCACGCGCGGCTGACCTACGCGCTGCTGGGCGACTTCGGCGACGACCCCAAGGCGCTGGAGCACGAGCGCGACGCCGCCGAGTACCGCAGCATGAACGCGCTGGACGCGGAGCTGGACGGGTGGCACGGGATGACGGCCGCCGGGCTGCTGCTGGACATGGCGCTGACCGCGCAGTACGCGGCGCTGGCCGAGAGCCGCTACACGCCGCTGCGCAACCGCGTGCAGAAGCTGCTGGACGAGGAGAAGTTCCACTTCCAGTACGCCGCCAGCTGGGCGCGCCGCATCGCGCAGGTGCCGGAGCTGCGCGCCGGGCTGGCGGCCGCGCTGGAGCGGGCGCTGCCGCAGGCGCTGCAGTGGCTGGGGCGCGACGAGGCGCCGGGCGCGCGGCGGATGGTGGACGAGGGCGTGGTCCGCGACCTGCCCTCGGACCGGCGCGCGCGCTTCCTGGCGCGCGTGGCCCCCGTGCTGGAGGAGATCGGCCTGGCGGACCCGCTGGGCGTGAGCCGCGACGCGGGGGAGTGGACGTACACCGGTCGGCTGGACTGGGCGGGGTGGGACGACGCCACGCGCCGCGCCGGCGGCTCGCTGGACGAGGTGACGGCTGCCCGCGCGCGCGGGGACAAGAACCGCGCGCTGCTGATGGACTGATGGCGGAGCCGCACCCGCGCGAGGCCGGCACGCCGCCGGAGCACGCGCCCTGCCCCTTCTGCGAGGGCACCGACACGAAGTTGATCAACCCGTTCGGCGGGCAGCTGTCGATGGCACAGTACTGGTGCAACCGGTGCCGCACGGGGTTCGAGTACATCAAGTGGGAGGACGACGAAGGAGATTCCGAGTCCTGATGTAAACTGTCGTAAATCGTTACGGGCCCGGCGGAAGTGCTTTCCGCCGGGCCTTTCCGCGTCCCGCCACCCCACCGCTCCCATTACGCCAGCGCCGGATCACCATGTAGCGAAGGATTTCCATCATTCAACATTTATCGTCGTGAAAAATGGTTGCACGTAGAAGTAGGCAGCGCGACTCGTAGCAGAATAGCAGTTTCGTAAACCGGTGCACCCATCGATCTATCTACGGCACTGTCCGATAGTTATACACAGCGGCCGGAGAAAAAGCGCACTGCTTGCTCTGACAATCAGTTACAGACACACTTGCGGAATTTGTACATTGTCTTTATTGTTTACGCAGATGTTGCGGCTGAATGGGTGCGCTTGCACCCCAGCCCGCACTTCCGGGTTCCGTGCCGGCCAGCTGGTCCTACCGCGCTGCTGCCACACCAATCCCTGTTGCAACGAAGGCTCTTATCCGCGCTCGCCGGGGCCCCTCCCGCGCGGTGCGGACCACGCGAACGCTCCGCTTCTGAAGGAGGAACGGATGGATCCTCGCAAGTACGCCACCCTGCTCGCGGTCGTCCAGGAGAGCGCCGCAGGCCGCGACGGAAACGCCCGCGCGCTGCTGGACCGCGCCATCGGCGACCACCTGGAGGCGGGCGCCCGCGCGGAGGACCTGCACTTCTACCTGTTCGCCCGCGCGCTGACCAGGCGGCTGGCTTCGGGGCTGGCGGAGGAGATCAACCTGTACCTCCGCCAGTTCCAGGATACGCAGATCTCGCTGTTCAACCTGCTCGCGCGGCACCTGCCCACGGTGGCGCTCACGGCGCCGCTGGCCAACGAGCTGCTGGCGCGCTTCGTGGGCGGCCACGACGAGGTCACGCTGCTGGACATCGGCATCGGCTCGGGGCACCAGGAGGTGGCCATGCTCCGCCGTCTGGGCCAACAGGGCCGCCTGCCGAAGCGGCTGAACGTGATCGCCATCGAGCCCGACGCGGGAAGCCTGATCGAGGCGCAGATGGCGCTGTTCGAGGTGTCGGTGGAGCTGGGGATCGAGCTGGAGTTCGTGCCGATGCACAAGGTGGTGGAGGACATGAGCGAAGCCGACTGGAGCGAGGTGTCGGCGTTCGAGTGCCCGCTGGTGGTGAACGCCTCGTTCGCCGCGCACCACATCCAGTGCACCGAGGGCGACACCCTGCGCGACCGCATCTTCGCGCGCCTCCGCGAGCTGGACCCCGATGCGGTGGTGCTGGCCGAGCCCAGCTCCAACCACCACGCCGCCGACTTCGTGGAGCGCTTCAACGCGGCGTGGCACCACTTCGGAATCACCTTCAAGCTGATCGACCAGCTGGACGTGACGCCCGAGGAGGCCGGGGCCATGAAGATGTTCTTCGCCCGCGAGATCGAGGACATCGTGGCGAACGGCGAGCAGACGCGCTGCGAGCGCCACGAGCCGGTGGAGAGCTGGGTGGCGCGGCTGCGCCGGGCCGGCTTCACCCCGTACGCCGACTTCGGGTTCGCGCGCGAGACGCGGCACGACCTGGTGCGCGTGGCGGCGCACGAGGGGTACGTGGGGCTGGACTACGCCGACGAGACGCTGGTGGCGGTGATCTGCGCCACCTCGGGCGTGCCCGCCGCCAACCGCCCGCGCCGCGTGCGCCGGTTCGCCGGACTGCAGGCCGTGGGCGGCTGACGCGGGCCCGCAGGAGACAGGAACGGGCGCCGCGGCCGGAGATCCGGCCGCGGCGCCCGCGCGTTTACTCCTGTTCTTTCACGGGCCGGGAGGCGCGCTCCGCGTGAGGTCCTGAATCCGTCGCTTTGGCGCCAACGCTCCTTATGTGCCCGATTCGCGACTAAATGGTACCCTTGCAATGTGTTACACTTGACGGTATCAGCACCGTCCGGCATATTGCTCGCTCTATCCGCGACATCGGGTAGCGCCGGAGCTTGCGGCGCCTCCCCGGCCCCATCCCGCCGCCCCACCACCCGCGCGCCCGGACCCGTCGCAGGGCGCCGCCCGGGGCCCGGAATCCCGCCGGGAGCCGGACCTTCAGACCAGGACGCACAGGACTTGAGCAACGCACAGCCCGTGTCCCCCGACGCCACGGTGAGCGGGGGCAACATCCTTTCCATGCTGGCGGCCATGGGGCCGTTCCGGAAGCGCGGCGAGCAGATCCTGGACGAGCACGGGATCCCGCAGGTGGACGTGGAGAAGTGGTATCCGCTTCCCGCGTACGTGGCGGCGCTGCGCACGATCGGCGAGAAGATGGGGCCCAACACGCTGCTGCAGATCGGCAAGCAGATCCCCCACCACGTGCCGCTGCCGCCGGGGCTGGACACCTTCGAGAAGGTGCTGGCCTCGTTCGGGATCGCCTTCGACATGAACCACCGCGGGGTGCCGCCCCGGGCCATCACCTACGACCTGAAGAGCGAGCGCTCGGCCGACATCACCACCGGCACGCCGTATCCGTGCGAGTTCGACCGCGGGGTGATCCAGGGGTTCTTCCAGGTGCTGCTGGGCACGCGCGTGACCGTGCAGCACGACCAGAACGGCTGCAAGAACGACGGCGCGGCGACGTGCACGCATCACGTGGTGGTGCCGCTCGCCTGATAGTGCGGAAGTGCGTGAGTCGTGAGTGCGGAAGTACAAAAATGCGAGGGGGCGGGCGCCGGGTTCGGCGCCCGCCCCATGCTTTTGCGCGAGAGAACTCAGCGCGGGGAGATGATTCGGCTCGTCCGCGACATCGCGCCCTCTCCGGCCGGCTCAGGCCGTCCACCTCTCCCGTACCGGGAGAGGTAGCCTGACTGCATTGGCGCAGACCACAAGCGATTGCGTGTGAAGGAGTTGGCAGAATCGCGAAGATGGTGGAGAGCCACCCTCTCCCGGGACGGGAGAGGGTCGCGCCCTCCGGCGCAGGGTGAGGGCCGCGCGAGGGGGCGGACGCGCACCTGCCTGGGGGATCCCGCTCGTCCAGCCGGTCTACCGCACCCGGTAGGTCAGCTCGAAGCTGCTCCAGGTGTGGGGGCCGGAGGCGGTGCGGTACTGGCGGGCCTGCGTGGTGGCGCGGTACTCCAGCGTGACGCCGGCCACGTGCGCGCCTGCTCCCAGCTCGCGCTGCCAGACGAACGGCTCGCGCCGCACGCGGGGGCTGCCGCCGTGGCCGTCCAGGAACAGGTCGCGGGCCACGGCGTCCTCGCGCACGCCGGCAAGGGCGTAGATGGAGACCGGGCCCGCTCCGGCATCGGCCGCGCGGCTCCACGGGTGCGGCACCGCGTACCCCGCGCGCAGCGCCACGCCCGCGTGCGCGCCCACGTGCACGTTCCCCGCGTCCGCGCCCCACTCCGGCTCCAGCGTGGCCACGCGGACATCGCCCGCGCGCAAGGCGGCGAGGAGGCTCTCGTCGTAGCGGAGGATGACGCCGGGCTCGAAGCGGAGCTGGTTGTCCCACCCCTGCGGCGGGCGGAACCCGGCGATGCGGTGCCATCCCATGTGGACGGCCTTGCCGAGCGACGGTGGGCCGGTGACGCCCACCTCCACCCCGATCGACCGCTGCCTCGCCGTCGTGGCGACGCGGCCCGTCGCCGAGAGGTAGAGCCAGCCCGCGTACGGGCGCTCGCCGGGGACCGGGTCGGGGCCGTCCTGGCGCGGGGTATAGAGCTTCTGGCCGAAGGCGAGGGTCGTGGCGGCGCACGCCGTGTCGGGCGGCCCGGCGCCGGCGCAGCGCGGGGCGTGCGGGGCCACCCTGCGCGCCCAGAGCGGCCCGCCCGCGAGCTCCACCGACATCTCGATGCCGTTGGTGTAGTCCCAGTCCGGCCGCGTGGCGGCGGGGATCCAGAAGTCGTACGCGTCGTTGTCCAGCGCCAGCCGGGTGGCGCGCACCTGCGCCGGGGCGGGCGCGGCGGCCAGCGCCAGCACGAACGCGAGCACCGCGCGCCCGGGGCCGCGCAGCGGGGAGATGCCGTTCATCGTTGGGAAGCGTACGGAGAACCGGTCCAGGTTCGTCTCGGACGTGGGCGCGCGGGGAGCGCGGTGGGACCGCCGGAGCCGCGGGGGAAAGCTAATGCATCGCCCGCCACCGGCCAACGATCGCCATGCGGAAGGGGACACGCGGGCGGCGGATTCCCCCGGTCCACACGGGCCGCGGAGAGGGAGATCGGCCGCGTGTGTGGCATGGTGCTGGCAGAACCGGACGCGATGACGGAGATTACAGGAGTGCGGGAACGGCTCGGACACACCAACGGGAGGCCACGATGCCGCGAGGCTGGAGCGCCAAGGACGAGCGGATGTACGACCACATCAAGGAGCGCGAGCTCGACCGCGGCCTGGACATGGACCGCGCGGAGGAGATCGCCGCGCGTACGGTGAACAAGACGCGGCGCGAGGAAGGCCGTACGCCCAACAAGCGCACGCAGGGCACCGGCAGCCCCACCGAGGGCTACGAGGCCCGCAGCCGCGACGAGCTGTACAACATCGCCAAGGAGAAGGACATCCCCGGGCGCAGCAAGATGGACAAGGAAGAGCTGATCCGGGCGATCCGCGGCAAGTAGCTCGCTCGTCCGCGGCCGCGAAAAAGAAGGTGGATCACGCGGAGGGAACGGAGGAAGCGGAGGAGGTCTCCGCTTTCCCGGCTCCCTCCGCGTGACATTCCGGCCGTTGCATCCCCACGCGGACGACGATGTGCGTTGCTGCGGCACCCGCGGCGCCGTATCTTCGCTCAGGCTCGCGAGATGAGCCGAAAATCCCCCTTGATCGACCCCTACGATGCCGTCCCAGATCGCGCCGGCCACGCTGGAAGGGTGGTACGCGTTGCACCAGATGTTCTCCATCGACTGGCCGATGGGCTCCCGCGCCGGGGGCTTCGCGGAGCAGGCCGCCGAGCTGTTCGAGCAGCTGACTGCCGCCGCCTCGGGCGGGTGGAGCGAGGCCGTCCGCCTGGTGGGGGCCGGCGGCGCAGACTTCATGTTCATCCACTTCCGCCCCACGCTCGAGGAGCTGGCCGAGGTGCAGCGCACCATCGCCACGTCGGAGGTGGGAAGGGCGATGACGCTCACCTTCGAGTACCTCTCCGTTACCGAGGCGGGGCTGTACCACGCCACCGCCGAGGCGGCGAAGGCGGCCGACCCGGGCTCGGAGGAGTTCCGCGCCAAGATCGCCGAGGCGTCGGCCGCGGAAGCCGCGTCGGCGCACGTGCGGAGCCGGCTGTACCCCGAGGTGCCGGAGGGGATGCGCTACGTGTCGTTCTACCCCATGACCAAGCGCCGCGCGGTGGAGCAGAACTGGTACGCGCTGGACGTGCGCGAGCGCAGCCGATTGATGCGCGAGCACGGGATGACGGGGCGGCGCTACGCCGGGCGCATCTTCCAGGTGATCACCGGCAGCGTGGGGCTGGACGACTGGGAATGGGGCGTGACCCTCTTCGCCCGCGACCCGCTGGACTTCAAGCGCATCGTCACCGAGATGCGCTACGACGAGGCCAGCGCCGTGTACGGCGAATTCGGACGTTTCTTCACCGGCATCCGATTTGCTCCCCGGGAGTGGGGCGCCATGCTCGGCGCGGCCTGATGCCGGGCCGAGGGCGCTCTCCCGGACGGACTTTCGACGCCCGGGCCCGGTGGGGCTCGGGCGTTGCTGCACCCGGCGCCGCTCTCCGCCCCGCACGGGCCCGTTCTGGCGTGCCCCTCCGGCCGACCCGTACATTGCGCGCATGGACCTGAACCGCAGCCTCACCAGCCTGGGCGCCGCGACGCTGCGTGCGTTCGGCGGCCTGGGCCAATTCAGCCGCTTCAGCGCCGAGAGCTTCAAGGCGCTGCCGAACGTGGCCACCTGGGGGCCGCTGCTGATCGGACAGATGCGGCGGCTGGGGGTGGACTCGCTTCCCATCGCCCTGTTCCTGGCGGCGTTCACCGGTATCGTGCTGGCGCTGCAGGCCAGCTACACCTTCACCGGCGCCATCCCCCTGTACTTCGTGGGAACGCTGGTGGAGAAGACGATGGTGCTGGAGCTGGGCCCGGTGCTCACGGGGCTGGCGCTCTCCGGCCGCATCGGCGCCAACATCGCGGCCGAGCTGGGAACGATGCGCGTGTCGGAGCAGATCGACGCGCTGGAAACCATGGCGTACGACCCGGTGGCGTACCTGGTGGTGCCGCGCGTGCTGGCCGGGTTCCTGATGTTTCCCGTCATCGTGATCTTCGCCAACGTGGTGGCCATCTTCTTCGGCCTGGTCACCAGCGTGCTGCTGCTGCACATGAGCCCGCAGACGTTCCTGCGCGGCGCGCGGCTCTTCTACCGGCACTTCGACCTGATCTACTCGATCATCAAGGGGTTCTCGTTCGGGCTGGTGATCACCATCATCGGCTGCTACCAGGGGTTCAACACGCGCGGCGGCGCCGAGGGCGTGGGGATCGCCACCACCCGCGCCGTGGTGATCGCGGGGATGCTGATCCTGGTGCTCGACGCCTTCTGGGCCGCCACGATCCTGAAACAGTGAGCATCGAGATCCGCGACATCCACAAGGCGTTCGGCCCCAAGCGGATTTTGCGGGGGCTGACGCTGGACGTGGAGGAGGGAGAGACGGTTTCGCTGGTGGGCTTCAGCGGCGCCGGCAAGTCGGTGACGCTGAAGCACATCAACGGCCTGCTGCGCCCCGACCAGGGCACGGTGTTCGTGGACGGGCTGGAGGTGCCGCGGCTGCCGCGCGACCGGCTGTACGAGCTGCGGCTGAACATCGGCTATGTGTTCCAGTTCGCGGCGCTCTTCGACAGCATGACGGTGTCCGAGAACATCGCCATGGGGCTGGTGAAGAAGGGCGGGCTGACGGCGGGGCAGATGAAGGAGCGCATCTCCGAGAGCCTGGCGCTGGTGGACCTGAACGGGTTCGAGAACCGCTTTCCCGCGGAGCTCAGCGGCGGGCAGCGGAAGCGCGCGGGGCTGGCGCGGGCCATCGCCTACCGCCCCAAGTACCTGCTGTACGACGAGCCGACGAGCGGGCTGGACCCGGTGACCACCACGGTCATCGACCGGCTGATCATGCGGATGAAGGCGGAGCTGGGGGTCACCAGCCTGGTGATCACCCACGACATGAAGAGCGCGTACTCGATCAGCGACCGCATCGCCATGCTGTACGAGGGACGGGTGGTGGAGGTGGGCACGCCGGAGGAGATCCGCGCCAGCGACAACGAGGTGGTCCGCAGCTTCGTGGAGGGGCGCCCGGACCTGGCGCACGACGCCGAGACCCCGCTTCCCGACGACGGCGGGCCGCACGGGAGGAACCGATGAAGATGAAGAACGAGGCGCTGGTGGGGATGGTGGTGCTGGCCGGCATCCTGGTGGCGCTGGTGGGGTCCATCTGGCTGTCGGGCGCCACCTTCGGCGCGCCGCACCGCGAGCTGACCGCGGTGTTCAGCGAGGTGGGGGTGCTGGCCGAGGGCAGCCCCGTGAAGTACCGCGGGGTGAAGGTGGGGAAGGTCACCAAGATCGACCTGGCCCCGCGCGGCGACGGCGTGCTGGTGACGCTGAACGTGGACGACGACGTGGTGCTGCCGCGCGACGCCGGCGTGGTGGTGATGCCCGAGTCGTTCTTCGGCGACTGGCAGGCGGCCATCGTGTCGCGCGCGACGTGGAAGACGCTGGACTTCGTGCAGATGCCGGGGGTGCGCGCGCTTCCCGGCGCCACCATGCCCGACATCACGCAGCTGACCGCGGTGGCCGCCGACATCGCCGGCAACCTGCAGATCCTCTCCGACCGCATCGGGCTGGCGTTCACCGAGCAGACGGCGCTGGACATCCGCCGCACCGTTGGCAACGTGGAGGACATCTCCGGGCAGCTGAAGGGCTTCATCGACCAGCAGACGCGCCTCTACGGGCAGGTCGGGCAGAACGTGCTGGACGCCACGGGGAACATCCGCACGGCCACGAACGAGTTCACGCTGACCGCGCGCGACGTGCGCAGCAACTTCAACTCGGGCGACGTGCAGCAGATCCTGGGGAACGCGCGGCAGGCCAGCGCGAACCTGGCCGCCTTCAGCGCGCAGCTGAACACGGCCGCCTCCGGCGTCCCCGGCCTGGTGGCGCGGACGGACACGACCATCGCGGCATTCGGGCAGACGGCGACCACGCTGAACACCACGATCCAGGGGATGCAGCCCGGCCTCGCGCAGGTCGCCCCCACGCTGCAGCAGGCGCAGCAGGCCATGACCACGCTGAACCAGGCGATCCAGAAGATCAACGAGGGGAACGGCTCGCTGGGCCGCCTGATCGCCGACCCGGCGCTGTACGAGGAAACGCAGCGCGCCATCGCCACGCTGCAGCGGCTGCTGGCCGACATCCAGCAGAACCCGGGGAAGTACATCGGGCAGCTGCAGGTGTTCTAGGGAGTGCGAGAGTAACGGAAGTGCGTGAGTGCGTGAGTGCGGGAGTGCGTCGGAGGGTCGATCCTGGGCGCGGTGGGCCGGCGGGTGAACCGGCCCACTTTCGCACCTTCGCACTCTCGCGCTTTCGCACCCTCAACCCGAGCCTGATCTCCATGCTCCTGGTCCAGAAGTACGGCGGCTCCTCGGTCGGCTCGCCCGAGCGCATCCGGGCGGTGGCGAAGCGCGTGGCCAATGCTCGGCGGCGCGGGCACGACCTCGTGGTCGTGGTGTCGGCGATGGGGGACACGACGGACGACCTGACGACGCTGGCCTCCCTCGTCACCGGGCGCGAGCGGCCGCAGGACGAGCATCCCCGCGAGATGGACATGCTGCTGACGGCGGGCGAGCGCATCGCCGCGGCGCTGCTGACCATGGCCATCCGCGAGCAGGGGTTCGAGGCGCGCTCGTTCACCGGGAGCCAGGCCGCCATCATCACCGACACGAACCACACCGCGGCGCGCATCCGCGAGGTGAAGGCCGGGCGCGTGCGCGAGGCGCTGGACGACGGCTGCATCGCCATCGTGGCCGGCTTCCAGGGGGTGTCGACGGAGCGGGAGATCACCACGCTGGGGCGCGGCGGATCGGACACCACCGCGGTGGCCCTGGCCGCCGCGCTGAAGGCGGACGCGTGCGAGATCTACACCGACGTGGACGGCGTGTACACGGCCGACCCGCGGCGCGTCCCCGGCGCGCGGGTGATCCGCACGCTGACCCACGCGGAGATGATGGAGATGGCGGCCAACGGGGCGCAGGTCATGCATGGCCGCGCGGTGGACATCGGCGACCGCTTCGGCGTGGACATCCGCGTGCTTTCCAGCTTCGTGGACGACGACGCGGCGGACGAAGGCGCCCCGCGCGGTACCCTCATCACCCACAGGACGCAGGCGATGGAAGAGCTGGTGCTGACCGGCGTGGCGCCCAAGGGAGGCCAGGCGAAGCTGGTCCTGCGCGGGCTGGCCCCGGGCATGCGCACGCAGACGGTGCTGCTGGAGGCGCTGGCGGAGAACGGCGTCAGCGTGGACATGGTGAACGAGAGCTTCGGCGGCGACGGGCGGATGCAGATCCAGCTTACCGTCCCCGAAGAGGCCGCGAGCCGAGCCGAGGAGGTGCTGCGCGCCGCGCTGGAGCCGCTGGGCGGCGGCGAGATCGCCGCGCAAACGGGGCTTTCGCGCATCGCGCTGGTGGGGAACGGGATGACGGGGCGGCCCGGGGTGTACGCGAAGGCGTACCGCGCGCTGCTGGACGCGGGGGTGGAGGTGCAGGGGGTGTCGACCTCGTCCATCTCCATCACCGTGCTGGTCCCGGCGGAGCGGGAGACCGAGGCCGTGCAGGCGCTGCACGGCGCGTTCAGGCTGGAGCAAACCGGGGCGGCCGACGGGGTCGCCGAACGCTAAGTGAAGAAGTCCTAAGTCCTGAGTCCCAAGTCCTAAGTTCTTTAGATCGCTGCTCTCGGCACTCAGCACTCAGCACTCAGCACTCAGCACTCAGCACTCAGCACTCAGCACTCAGCACTCAGCACTCAGCACTCAGCACTCAGGACTCAGGACTTAGGACTTAGGACTTAGGACTTAGCACTTGGGACTCCGGGAACTCGACAGAACTGTTGAGCACGGACTGAACGGGCTGAGGAGACGGAACAACCATGCACGTCGCGGTTCTGGGGGCCACGGGGGCGGTGGGGCGGACCATGCTCGACGTCCTGGCCGAGCGGCGGATCAAGGTCGACCGCATCACGGCGCTGGCGTCGGAGCGCTCCGCCGGGAAGACGGTGCGCTTCGCCGGACGCGAGATCCCCGTCGAGGTGCCGCGCCCGGGGATCTTCCGCGGCGTGGACGTGGCCCTCTTCTCCGCCGGCGGCGACCGCTCCAAGGAGTGGGGTCCGCGCGCGGCGGACGAGGGCGCGGTGGTGATCGACAACTCGTCGGCGTGGCGGATGGATCCCGACGTTCCCCTCGTGGTCCCCGAGGTGAACATGCGCGCGGCCGAGAACCGGCCGAAGGGGATCATCGCCAACCCCAACTGCTCCACCATCCAGATGGTGGTGGCGCTGCAGGCGATGCGGCGCGCGGCGGGGCTCACGCGGGTGATCGCGACCACGTTCCAGTCGGTGAGCGGCGCGGGGGAGACGGGACGCGACGCGCTCCGCCGCGAGCTGGGGGGCGAGGGGCTGCAGGCGCTGAAGCTGGGCGCGCCGGCCGACGGATCGCCCTTCTCGCGCCGCATCGCCGGGAACGTGGTGCCGCAGATCGGCGACTTCGACGACGAGGGATGGACGGGCGAGGAGCGGAAGATGATCGGCGAGACGCGCAAGATCCTCGACCTCCCCGACCTTCCCGTGGTCGCCACCTGCGTCCGCGTTCCCGTCGACGTGGGCCACAGCGTGCAGGTGACGGCGGAGACGGAGAAGGAGCTGACGCTGGACTCGCTGCGGCGCGCGCTCGTCGTCTTCCCCGGAATCCTGATGGCGGGCGGCCCGGAGGCCTTTCCCACCCCGTACGAGATCGCCGGGCGCAACGAGGTGTTCGTCGGCCGGCTCCGCAGCGACCCGGAGATCCCGCGCACCTTCCACCTCTGGGTGGTGGCCGACAACCTGCGCAAGGGCGCGGCGACCAACGCCGTGCAGATCCTGGAGCGGCTGGGCAGTGGGTAAGCGGCGGCGCGGACGGGGCGGGCGCGGCGGCGCCGTTCGGCCGGTGGTGGAGACCAGCGCGGGTGGGGTCATCTACCGCTGGAGCGGCGGCACCGCGCACGTGCTCCTGATCCGCGACCGCTACCAGCACTGGGGCTTTCCCAAGGGCCACCTGGAGGGCGAGGAGACCGCGGCCGACGCGGCGCTCCGCGAGGTGGTGGAGGAAACGGGGCTGAGCGAGCTGCGGCTGGGCCCGGAGCTGCGGACCATCGACTGGTTCTTCCGCTTCCGCGGGCGCCTGATCCACAAGTACTGCCACTTCTACCTGATCGAATCGCCCGAGGGCGAGCCCTGCCCGCAGCTGGAGGAGGGGATCACCGAGTGCGTGTGGCTGCCGCTGCACGAGGCCATCGCCAGCATCAGCTACGACAACGCCCGCGAGGTGCTGGAGATCGCCGCCGGCCTGCTTCTGGGCGACCGCCCCGCCGCCACCGCCGGCCGCCACCCTGGCGACGTCCGCGCCGCCGAGGCGCTGGTGGACGAGCTGGTCTCCGGGGAATAACGAGCCGGCTCCGGAGGAGCGCGGAAGCCGCGGAGAAGCGAGACGTTCTCCGCGGCCTCCGCATTCTTTGCGTGAGATCCTGCTCGGCCGGTCAGGGAACGCAGGACGTGGTGCACTGCTCGATGCAGCTCTTCCGCGAGATCAGCTCCTGGATGAAGGCGGTTTCCTCGATCTCCGGCCGGGTCGCGAACGTCTCCACGGCCAGCGCGTCGAGGTCCAGCGTCAGCTTCTTCATGGCTCGCCTCCAGTTGGGAAAGATCGGAGCGCACCCGCGCTCCCGTTACGCACGTCCGGACCATCCGGAACCGCGCGATGGCTCCAAAGCCGCATCAATGATGGGGAGAATCGCCCCGGCCGCCAAGTGACCCCCCTGCGGTGGAAGCCGGTACCGGCGGCTGGCCGGGAGCGGAGATGCCCGAACCGACGAGCAGCGCCGGGAGATTTCGACCCGGCGCCGCTCGTCGTCGGAATCCGTCCCTCGCGCGTCAGACGAAGCGGCGGCGGGCGAAACGGGCGACGGGGACCAGCGCGGCCGCGGTGGTCAGCGCCTGCCCGGTCAGCCGCAGCGTGCGGCGGTCCTTCTGGCGGAGCTTGTTCCCCGCCCAGCGCGTCGCCCCGGCCACGGCGGCGGCCTGCAGCCCCTCGGCCATGAGGAAGGTCAGGCCGGCGCGCTTCGCAAGGTTCAGAAGCTTTCTCCGCTTCGACATCTCGTTGCCTCCGTTGGGGTTACGGGCCATCTCCCGATCCCCGTTCGCTGTGCAGGAACCGTGCGCAAGATGTTTTCGCCTGCTCCGGGAAGATGTTGCAGATCCCCCACTTGCACCCGAAAGCATTGCGTCGGGCACCCGGGCCGCCGTAATATGCGCCCGCTTTCCACCTCCACGCCCGGGCAGACGCGACGACGGACGCGGAGGTGAATTGTTGCCGGTCTGGACATGGTGAGGGGTGCGCCGCGCCGCCCGTGCGTTTCGGGCGGAGGCGCGGTGGGGTGGATCCGAAACCCTGTTCCCGGAGGGGAATGACATGATCGATCGCGTCTCGTACGAGTCCGGGCCGCCGCGACGACGGCTGCACCCCGCGAAGGTGGTCACTCCCGCCGTCATCCTGCTGGTCTCCGCGGCCGCCATTGGCGAATGGGCATGCGCGCCGCGCGTCCGCACCGCCGACCCCGACGCCCGCACGGGCAGCTCCTTCGTCTCCGCCGCGCAGGCCGCCATGGTCCCGGCCGCGCCCCCGCAGCAGCCGGCCGTGCAGCCCGCCGCCGCGACGGTGGCAACGCAGCAGCCCACCACGCTGGCGCAGCTCGACGAGCAGCTGGTGGCCCGCATGCGGCAGCAGATCACGGAAGAGGTGTCGGCGGAGATGCAGGGGCGGGTGGAGCGCGCGTCGGCCGAGGCGTTCCCCGTGCGCCAGCGGATGGAGATGAGCTCGACGATGTACTGCCTGAAGGGGAGCATGCGCACCGGCGTCCGCACCCGCGACGGGATGGCGGCGGGCGACCCGAGCGTGCTGCCGCTGGGCTCCGTGGTGCGCGTGAGCCGGCCGAGCGGCGAGCTGATCGGCATCTTCGTGATCATGGACACCGGCGGCGCCATCCGCGGCAACAAGATCGATCTGTACGTGGACAGCTGCCGCGAGGCCGAGCGGTGGGGCCGCCACCCCGTGGTTGCCGAGGTGCTGGACATCGGCAAGCGCATCTAGCCGCCTTCGGCGGAGTACGAGAGTACGGGGAGTACGGAAGTACGAGGCGGGCCCGGCGACCAGCGCCGGGCCCGCCTTCTGTTTGCGCGGGCGGTTGCGGCACGGCGGCGGGCGGGCGAAGATGGTGGGGTGACGCTCGAATCCGTGATCGCCCACCCCGTCGTGGGGCTCCTGGCCGTGTTCGGCTGCGTGGCGCTGGTCTTCCGCCTGGCGCGCGCCGCGCTCCGGCTGGGGCTCAGCACCCTGGAAAGCGCCTCCGCCGGCGGCCTGGTGGAGGTCAGCATCCGCCACGGCGACCTGACCGGGATGGCCGAGCGGCAGGCGCAGGCCCGCGCCGCCCGCCGCGCACGGCTGCGCGCCATCCTGCTCGTCCTCCTCTGGGCCGCGCTCCTCGTCGCGCCCGTCGTCGCCGGCATCTCCCGCCCCGTCTACGCGCTGGCGGCGCTCCTCTGGCTCCTCCCCCGCAAGCCGGTCCGGCTCGGCGGCATGGGCAAGCGCGTGCGGCGCGCCTGACTTCTCGCGTGCCGGGTGGCGAAAGCGGCTTCCCGAAGTCGCGCCTGGGGCTGCCCTCCCGCCACCTGTGCCGCCAGCGGTGACCGTCACACGCCCGCACTTTTTCACCCGACGTGAACACATCGTGCCTTGCGGCGGCGGAAAAGTTGCGCATTAGTTCATCCGAGCCCACCACTCGATCGAAGACGCCGGACCGGGATCCACCCGCGTAATCCAGCATTGGCGCGGAAGGAATCGCCACCCGGCTGTCGTGATCTCGCCACGGACCGCCATCTCCAAGCTTCGGAGAGAGCGTCCGGTTCCGGTGAGGTCGGAAGCGAGGGCGGCGGAGCGACGGCATCGGGAGGAGCGCGATGCGGGAGCGGAGCGAGGGAACCGGCGGACGGTGCGCGCGCACGGTGTGCGGGCCCGCCTGCGCGTGTCGCGTCCCCCCGCGCGATCGCCGCTGTCCGGCCGCGCGCGAGGACGAGAGCATTCGTTGACCGGGGCGCCGGTGCCGATCGTGGCACCGGCGCCCCGCGTCGTTTCCGCGAACCACGCACAGCAAGGCAGATGGCGATGAAGAAGATGCGGCTGGATCCGGAGGCGCTCGCGGTGACCTCGTTCCCCACCGCCGCCGGGCCGTCGGGGCGCGGAACCGTCGCCGCGAACGAGGCGACCGCGATTGGCCAGCTTTCCTGCGGCGCCACCTGCCAGACGTCGTGCGGCGGCGGCGGCCACTGCACCTGCATCCCGGCCCGCGAGCCGCGCGCGTAGCCAAACCCCGAACCCCGAGGAGGTCCGCGATGCGCAAGCTCACGCTCGATCCCGAATCGCTGTCCGTCGAATCCTTTCCCGTGGCGCCCGGGGTGCCGCACTTCCGCGGCACCGTCCGCGCGGCGGAGATGGCCACGCACGAGCTGTACTGCACCAACGGCGACACCTGCCGCACCTCGTGCGGCCGCGTCGGCAACTGCACCTGCCCGCCGCCGGCGGGTTGAGCGGGCGGCCGGATCCCCATCACCCCGGAGGCGAGCGATGAAGAAGCTGTCGCTGCAGCTCGACCAGCTCGGCGTGGAGTCGTTCCCCACCTCGGCCGCCGATGGCGACGCGCGGGGCACCGTCGACGCGGCCGAGAAGACGCTCAACACCGCCGAGTGCGGCAGCTGCGGCGGCGAAACCTGCGGCGGCGTGAGCTGCTTCACGTCGTGCATCCCGGGGAGCCCGCTCTGCACCTGCCCCGTCGGCGAGGATACCAGCCGCTGCGTGTGAGCAGCCCGGCCGGTCCACCCATCACCCGAGTTGAGCGAATGAGAAAGCTGTCGCTGGAAATCGACGACCTGTCCGTGGAGTCGTTCCCCACCACGGTGCGGGACGAGCAGGTGAAGGGCACGGTCGAGGCCGCCGAGTTCACCGTGAAGACGGACCAGTGCGGAAGCTGCGGCGGGTACACCTGCGCGGGGGTGAGCTGCTTCACCTCGTGCATCCCCGGCGGCCCCGGCTGCACCTGTCCGGTCGCGTAGGACACACCTTTTCAAGGCGTGAGGAACCGATGAACAAGATGCGCCTGAACGTCGACGGGCTTTCCGTGGAAAGCTTCCCCACCGGCGAGCGGCCGGCCGAGTCGCAGGGCACGGTGCACGCCAACTGGGCGCCCACCAACACCGGCGGCAACTGCGCCACCTGTGGCGGCGCCACCTGCTTCACCTCGTGCGCGGGTGCGGGCGGCCACTGCACCTGCCCCATCCTGTGACCCCCGCGGCCCTGGCCGGCCGGCAAAGGAGGCTGCCGTGAAGAAGCTGAAGCTGGACCTGGACTCGCTCGACGTGGAGTCGTTCGCCGCGGCGCCGCCGCCGCCCGACGAGGGAACCGTCGGCGCGGCCGAGCCCACCGAGCTGGACTGCACGCTGGATCCGAGCCTCTGCAAGCCCACCGGGCCCGAGGCGCGCACCTGCCAGCTGTCGTGCACGGGGAGCGGGGTGTGCTTCTGCGACCCGTCCCACGCCACGGCCGCCGGCTGCTGCGTGGGGTGGTGAGCCCGCAGCCGGCGTTTCCCCCCACCCACGTGGAGGCCGCATGAAGAAGCTGAGGCTGGACGTCGATTCGCTGGGCGTGGAGTCGTTCGCCACCGCGCCCGCGCGGGCGGCGGCGGGCACCGTGCGCGGCGCCGGGGCCACCGAGATCTGCTCGGCGGGCCCGGTCACCTGCCACCCCACGTACGACCCGTGCGACACCTGCGCCACCTCGTGCGCGGGCGGGCCGTGGTGCGACTGCCTGCCGTCGGGGTGCCCCAAGGCGTCGGTCTGCTGCCCCACCGCCTGATCACCGCAAGGGAGGACGCGATGCCGAAGAAGACGCTGGACCCCGAGGCGCTCCGGATCGAGACCTTCGCCACCACGGCCGCGGCGTCCGCGCCGACCGCCGGCGAGGCGAAGATGAGCGCGGTCACCTCGTGCCCCAAGCCGCCGTACTGCACCTGCTGACGGGGGCGATGAAACGGCCCGGACGCTCCGAGCGCCCGGGCCGTTTTCGTGTTGGCGAACGATCTTCAACCGCGGAGTTCGAGCGCGTTCCCGAGCAGGTGCGTTTCCGCGGCATCCGCGCCGCCCTCTCCCCGCGCCTGAAAGCGCTCGCCCTCTCCCGTACCGGGCGAGGGGGCTATCCAGCATCGGCGCACCCTGCAACCTCTGGTCGCACCCATGCTTCCGTGTGCCGGAGAGGCCTGCGAGCTACCTCTCCCGGTACGGGAGAGGTGGACGGCCTCGGCCGGCCGGAGAGGGCGCGATGCCGCGGCGGCGCACCGAAGCAAACCCCTCCGCGCTGAGTTTCCCTCGCATCTGCGCCGAGTCCCCTACAGCTCCTTCCAGTCCACCTCCAGCACCTTCCGGTACACCCCGCTCTCGATCAGCATCTGCACGATCGCGGCGTCCAGCAGCCCCTCGCGCGCCTCGGCCGTGAGGATGTCGAGGGCGCGCTCGGGCGGGATCGCGCGCTTGTACGGGCGGTCGCTCGCGGTCAGCGCGTCGAAGATGTCGGCCACCGTCATCATCCGCGTCTGCAGCGGGATATCCCTTCCCGTCACGCCGCGCGGGTAGCCGCAGCCGTTCAGCTTCTCGTGGTGCCCGTACGCGATCTCGGCCACGTTCCGCAGGTCGCCCGTCCACGGGATCTGCACCAGGAAGCGGTACGTCTGCTCCACGTGGCTCTCGATCTCCCGCCGCTCCTCTTCGTCCAGCGTTCCCTTGGGAATGTGCAGGTAGCGCAGCTCCTCCTCGGTCACGTACGGCACCGGCCGGTCGTCCGGCCCGCGGAAGGTCAGCCGCCCGGCCTCGTCCAGCGCCGCGGCCACCCGCTCGGGAAGGATGGTGGGCTCGTTCGACGCCATCACCACCGCGCGCACCCGCTCCAGCTCGTCCAGCTTCGCGCGGAAGCCCGCCTGCAGCTCCGCGCCGGGGCGAAGCCCGCGCTCCAGCAGGTCGGCGCGCTCGCGGTGGAACTCGGCCTCGAGCGTGCGCCGGATCAGGTCGAAGCGCGCCAGCACCCGCTCGTGCAGCAGCGGCGGCAGCTTCTTCGCCTTCACCAGCACCTCCTCGCGCACCCCCACCTTGCCGAAGTCGTGCAGCAGCGCGGCGTAGCGCAGCTCGCGCATCTGCTCGGGGGTGAAGCGAATGCCGCGGTACGGCGGCGGCGCGTGCCGCTCCAGCCCCTCGGCCAGGTCGCACGTGAGCGTGGCCACGCGCACGCTGTGCCCGCTGGTGGTCGGGTCGCGCTGGTCCACCGCCGTCACCGCGGCCTTCACGAAGCTCTCGAAGATGCGCTCGATCTGCCGGTACAGCAGCGAGTTCTCGATGCTCACCGCCGCCTGCCCCGCCAGCGCCTGCACCAGCACCAGCTCGCGGTCGGTGTACGGCAGCACCCAGCGCGCCGCGTCGTCCTCGTCCGTGATCCGCGCCGCCGCGATCTCCTTGCGGTTGATGAGCTGCAGCACGCCCACCGTGGCCCCCGTGTGGTCGATCATGGGGACGACCAGCATGGACTTGGTGCGGTATCCGGTGCGCTGGTCGAACGAGCGGTTCAGCGCGTACGGCGCGCCGGCCGGCAGCGCGTAGGCGTCGTCCACCCGCAGCGTCTCGCCGGTGACGGCCGCGTACCCGGCCAGCGAGGTGGTGTCGAGCGGGAGGGTGAAGGTGGCGAACGGCAGGCCGGGGATGGTGTCGTTGTGCGCCAGCGCGAAGCGCAGCCGGGCGGCGCCGTCGTCGCCCTGCTCCACCAGGTACAGGCTTCCCGCGTCGCTGCGGGTGAGCTGGCGCGCCTTGGCGACGATCTTCTCCAGCAGGCGGTCGGGGTCGCGCTCGGTCATCAGCGCCATCCCCACCGCCGTCAGCTCGCGCAGCTCGCCGCGGGTGCGCGCCAGCTCCGCCTCCAGCCGCGACGCACCCATCCGCGCGGCGGAAAGGCGGAAGGCGGTGCGCAGCGTGGCCGCGGCGGGCTCCGCATCCTTCGGCAGCACGGCCACCACCCGCTCGCACCCGCGCGCCCGCCGCTCCACCGCCGGCGACGCGGCGACGATGGTCACCGCCTCGGGAACGTGCCGCAGCGTGTCGGCCAGCTCCGGCGTGGCGTCGGCCAGCGCGTCGTCCAGCAGCAGCACCGCGGGCGCGCTTTCGGGGATGGCGATCTCCGCCAGCGAGCGCACCGGGCGCCGCTCGATCCCGTCCGCCGCCAGCACCGCGTCCAGCCGCGACAGGTCCGCGCCCGGCCCGTGCAGCAGCGCCGGCCGCGCCTCCCCCCGCGCCGCGAAGCGGGGGGAAGACACTGCGCTTTCCGCCATCTCCGCCTTCATTCCGCGCCCCCGCCGAGCACCATCTCCACCCCCTCCGCGGCCACGAACAGCTCCAGCGCCGATCCCCGGGCCGCCACCTCTTCGCGCAGCTCGGCGGCCACGCGGTCCAGGTCGTCGTCGCTCCGGTCCGGCGCGTGGTGGAAGAGGCCCAGGCGGCGCACGCCCGCGTCCTCCGCCAGCCGCACCGCCTGCCGGAAGGTGCTGTGCCCCCAGGCGCGGAAGCGCTCGTAGTCGCGGTCGTCGTACATCGCGTCGTGAAGCAGCAGGTCGGCGCCCGCGGCGAACTCCACCATCGCGCGGTACCACGCCGGGTCCGGGTCGTCGCCGATCTCGTCGTCGGGCACGTACACCGCCGACGCGCCGCCCGCGGTCACACGGTAGCCGTAGGTCACACCAGGGTGGCGGACGCGGAAGGCGCGCACCTCGACCTCGCCGTCGCGCCACGGCGTCCCGTCGGCCGGCGCGAACTCGATCGTCGCCGCCAGCGCGTCCAGCGGGATGGGGAAGTAGAGCGGCGCCATCTGCCCCGCGATCGCGCGGTCCACCGAGACGTCGCCCTGCCGCGGACCGTGCAGGCAGATGCGGGTGTCGGGGTCGTACAGCTGCGCGAAGAAGGGGAACCCCTGGATGTGGTCCCAGTGGTAGTGGGTGACGAAGAGATGCGCCTCCAGCGGCCCGCCGTTCCGCGCCAGGCTGCGGCTGAGCGCGCGGATCCCCGTTCCCGCGTCGAAGATCAGGCGCCGGCCGTCGGCGGTGCGCATCTCCACGCAGCTGGTGTTGCCGCCGTACCGCACCGTCTGCGGCCCGGGCGCGGGGATGGAGCCGCGCGTCCCCCAGCAGGTCACGCGCAGCGCCGTGCCCGCGATCTCGGTTTGGGTCATGGATATGGAGAGTACCGCGCGCGGGGCGTGGGACGGATGGGAGATGGATCGATGGAGATGACGAAATTTACCCGCGCGGCGGCAAAGCTGGCAACCGCACCCCTGTGAGGGCGAATGCGGCGGAGGGCGTCAGTTCACGGATGCGAGCAGCACCGCGAGGGGATCGAGCACGGGATTGAACGTTTTTACCCCCGCAGCCCGCGCCAGGCTGAGCAATCCGCGGTCGGCCGTCGCAAGGACGACGGTCTTGCGCCGAAACGACGCCTGAAGCTTCAGTGCAGAGGCCACATGCAGAACGTCCAGCGCACCCACGCTGAACTGGCGATGCCGATCCACCAGGTCGTAGGCGGACCAGAACACCGGAGCGCCCACTTCCATGACCGTGTACGTCTCCCCGATGTCGTTGAGAAAGCCCGACCGAGCCTTCCGATAAAGGGTCTTCGTGATGACGTCGGACCGGTGCTGCTTCGCGAACGTGCTGAGCACCTCGATGATTACGTGCGGTGAGAGGAACAACTTTCCCCGCATCCGCGCCAATACGCCCTTGAGCGTACTGGATCCCTGTTCCGTGACATACACCTTCACCATGGCGCTGGCGTCGAGAAAGATCATCTCAGATGCCTGGTGAGGCGGATGAGGAATGCCAGCCACGCAGGGCGCTTCCGCAGCGGAAAATCCCGCGGTTTGAACGCCCCGGTCTTGACCGTCACTCCCCGCGCCGCCATTACCGCTACGATCTCGGGATCAGGCACAAAGGCTTCCTCGTCGTGCTTCGCTTCCTCGAGCTGCGTTCTCATCCATACCTCCTGAGTTCGTGCCCGTAAGACGACTCCTTTCGAAAGCGACTGCTCAATCGCTCTCGTCTGGTTCCCATTTCTCGTATCGAATCAGCCGCAGCAGAAATGCCAGCCATGCTGGGCGCTGCTTCACAGGCTCGAAATCATCAAGCCGCGGCTCGCCAGTCGGGAAGCGGGCACCCCTCGCTTTGAGCGCGGCGATCGTTTCCTCGTCGAGCGGCTCTGAGACCCAGTCATCCGGAATCTCTTCCTGCTGCTTGCGTCGCCACATGATCACGTCCGCACAGGATCAGCATTCCTCTCGCCATGAACGCTTATCGATACGGAGTGAGCATTCAAGATGCTTCTGTGGCCGCTTTTACGTGGGTGGGAAATGGGAGATCGGGAGGGGCGGGGCGATTCAGTGCGTGCGCTCAACTACATACCGCGCAAGCGCTTCCAGCTCCTCGGAGCGGATGCCGGCGGCGTGGAGGGCCACGATCGCGTCGGAGATGAACGCGGCGGCGAGAGATTTGGAGCCTGTGAGGCCGAAAAGGGACGGGTAGGTGGTCTTCCCGGCGGACTCGTCCTTCCCCGCCGTTTTCCCCAGCGCCGCCGCGTCGCCGGTGACGTCGAGCACGTCGTCGACGATCTGGAAGGCGAGGCCCAGGTCGCCGCCGTACGTCGACAGCGCGGCGAGCGCCGCCTCGTCCGCCCCCGCGGCCAGGCCGCCCAGGCAGAGCGAGGCCGCCAGCAGCGCGCCCGTCTTGCGGCGGTGGATGTCCTCGAGCGCGCGGGCGTCCAGCCGCCGCGCCTCGCCGGCCAGGTCCATCAGCTGGCCGCCCACCATCCCTTCGGCGCCGCCGGCGCGGCAGAGCTCCAGCACCAGCGCGCGCCGCACCTCCGCATCCAGCCCCAACGAGCGCGCGGCGACGTCCAGAACGCGCGCGGCGGCGGGGATCAGCGCGGCGCCGGCCAGCATCGCGCGCGTGTTGCCGTAGACGGTGTGCACGGTGGGGCGGCCGCGGCGGAGCGCGTCGTCGTCCATGCACGGCAGGTCGTCGTGCACCAGCGAGTAGGTGTGCACGACCTCCACCGCACAGGCCAGACGGTACACGGCGTCCGGCGCGTCATCCCCCCGCACCGCGCGCCACGCGGCGGCGCAGAGGATGGGGCGCAGGCGCTTCCCCGGCGTGGCGAGCGCGTACCGCATGGGCTCGCGGAGCGCGGGAGGCGCGCCGGCGACGGCGTCCTCCGTCACCTCCGCCAGCGCGGCGTTCACGCGGTCGCGCTCGCGGGCCAGGAACGCCTCGATCTGGAACCCCGCCACGGCCGACGCGGTCACAGCGGGTCGGGGAAGTCGTCCATGCGCACGCCGCCGGCCTCTTCCAGCAGCTGGCGCACGCGGTGGTCGGCGCCGGCCAGCACGGTCTCGGCGAAGCGGAGGAGGCGCACGCCCTCCTCGAAGAGCGCGAGCGAATCGTCCAGCTCCATCCCGTCGCCCTCCAGCGCCTCGGCGATCTCGTTCAGGCGGCCGAGCGCGGCCTCGAAGGTCCACTCCGGCTCGGCGTGCGCGGTCTCCGTCATCTCCGTCAATTCTCCTGGTCTACCCGGCACGGCACCACGCCGTCGGCCACGCGCAGGTCGAAGCGCGCGCCCGCCGCGAAGTCGGCCACGCCGCGCAGCACGCGCCCGCCGCCGCCCAGCGGGACGGCGTAGCCGCGCGCCAGCACGTTCAGCGGCGAGAGCGCCTGCAGCCGCGCCGCGGTCATCGAAAGCGTGTCGCGCCGCGCGCGGAGGCCGCGCTCGGCGGCGGCCTGCAGGTCCAGCCGCGCGTTGAAGACGGCCTCGCGGCCGTCGGCGATGCGGTCGCGGGTGCAGCTCGCCATCCGGCCGCGCAGGTCGTCCAGCTCGCGGCGGACGTGCGATCCGTCGGGCACCGCCGCCTCGGCCGCGGCCGACGGGGTGGGCGCGCGCAGGTCGGCCACGAGGTCGGCGATGGTGAAATCGGTCTCGTGCCCCACGGCCGAGATCACGGGGACGGGCGAGTCGGCGATGGCGCGGGCGACCACTTCCTCGTTGAACGCCCACAGGTCCTCGATCGACCCGCCGCCGCGGCCCACGATCAGCACGTCGGCGCACCCGGCGCGCGCCATCAGCCGCACGGCGCGGGCGATCTCCTCCGCGGCGCCCTCGCCCTGCACGCGTGCGGCGGCCAGCACGATGCGCGTCCACGGCGCGCGGCGGCGAATGACGGTGACGATGTCGCGCAGCGCAGCGCCCGCGGACGAAGTGACCACGCCCACGCACGCCGGATGCGCGGGGATGGGGCGCTTGCGCGCGGGCGAGGTCAGCCCCTCGGCGTCGAGCGTGGCGCGCAGGCGGTCCATCGCCAGCTTGTACAGCCCCTCGCCCTTGGCCTCGAGCTCGAAGCAGACCAGCTGGAACTCGCCGCGCTGCTCGTACAGCGTGAGCCGGCCCAGCGCGCGCACCTGCATCCCCTCCGCCGGCGTCGTCGGCAGCCGCCGCGCCTCGTCGCGCCACATCACGCAGCGGATCTGCGCGTCGGCGTCGCGGAGGGAGAAGTAGCAGTGCCCCGACCGCGCCTTGGTGAAGTTCGCGATCTCGCCGTGCACCCAGAGCGGGGGGAACACGCCCTCGATCAGCTCGCGCGCGGCGGCGTTCACCTCGCCCACGCGCATCCCCTCGGCGGGAACGCGCATCATCGACCGCCCGCCCGATTCCACCTCGCGCGCGGCGACGGCGCGCGCCACGTCCTCGTTGCGCGTCTCGCTGAACAGCGCGGCCGCCGCCGCGATGGGCGCCGGCGGCTCGGCCGCCTTCCGGGCGCGCTTCGCGGCGGGGCGCTTCACCTTGCCGGCGGGCGCCTCGTCGTCCTTCTGCTCCTGCTCGCGCCGGTCGAAATCGGCCGAGGTGAAAAGGTCCCACATAGGATTAGAAGAAGTCCTGAGTGCCAAGTCCCAAGTGCCGAGTGTACTCAGCTCGAGGAAAAGCGGCGGAGCTGGAAGCCGGCATCCTGCCCCTCCGCCCGCTCTGCGGGGGAGGGAGAGAACTCAGTGCCGCACCGGCTTCAGTGCATCACCCGAATGCCCGGTCTGCAGTCCCGGAGGGACTTTGTGCCGTTGTTGCCCCCGAATTCCATTCGGGGTCGCCGCCAGCACTCAGCACTCAGCACTCAGCACTCAGTACTCAGCACTCAGCACTCAGCACTCAGCACTCAGCACTCAGCACTCAGCACTTCCCCTCCGTACACCTCAAACCCCCATCCGCCTCCGCTCGCCCTTCGTCCTCGCGTGGTGCACCCGCATCGCCGCCTCCACGGTGTTGCGGAGGAGCATGGCGATGGTCATGGGGCCCACGCCGCCGGGGACGGGGGTGATCCACCCCGCCTTCTCCGCGACCGCGTCGAAGTCCACGTCGCCCTTGATGACGTAGCCCTTGGCGTGCTTCTCGTCGGGGACGCGCGTGGTGCCCACGTCGAAGACCGCGGCGCCGGGCTTTACCATGTCGGCGGTGATGAGGCCCGGCTTGCCGACGGCGACCACCAGGATGTCGGCCATGCGCGTGTGCTGGGCGAGGTCGACGGTGTGGCGGTGCGTGAGCGTGACCGTGGCGTTCGGGCCCGGCGCCATCAGCAGCGACGCCAGCGGCTTGGAGACGATCAGGCTGCGCCCCACGATCACCACGTGCCGGCCGTGCGTCTCGATCCGCTCGTGGCGGAGCAGCTCCATGATCCCCGCCGGCGTGGCGGGCACGAAGCCGCGCGGATCGCCCACGAAGGCGCGGCCCACGTTCAGCGGGTGGAAGCCGTCCACGTCCTTGGACGGGTGGACGCGCTCCAGCACCGCCTTGGGGTGGATGTGCGGGGGGAGCGGGAGCTGGACCAGGATGCCGTGGATCTCGGGGTCCGCGTTCAGCCCGTCGATGGCGCCGAAGAGCTCGTCCTGCGTGACCGACCCGGGGAGCTGGATGAGCCGGTCGTGCATCCCCGCCTCGTGGCAGGCGCGCGTCTTGGAGCGCACGTACACCTCGCTGGCGGGGTCGGCGCCCACCAGGATCACGGCCAGGCCGGGCGTCGTTCCCTCCGCCGCCAGCCGCGCCGTCTCGGCCGCCACCTCGGCCCGGATCTCGCGGCCGCACGCCGCCCCGTCGATGATCTTCGCAGCCACGGTCAGAGCTTCTTCCCGAACTTTTCCGTGAGCACGCGCTCCATCCCCACCGAAACGCGCTCGATCGACCTCGAAAGCCCCGTCTTCACGTCGATGTCCACCACCACGCCCTGGAGATGGAGATCCTCGTCCGCCGGCTGCATCCGCTCGCCGCGCGTCTGCGTGAGCTGGCGCTCCAGCGAGATCTCCCACTTCATCCCGATGATCCCGCCCAGGCCGCCCGTCATCCCCAGGTCGGTGATGTACGCCGTCCCCTTGGGCAGGCGCCGCTCGTCGGCCGTCTGCACGTGCGTGTGCGTGCCGACGACCGCGGCCACCCGCCCGTCCAGGTAGCGCGCGAACGCCTGCTTCTCGCTGGTGGCCTCGGCGTGGAAGTCCACCACGATCGCGTCGGGCGGCGGCTCCAGCGACTTCAGCTCCTTCAGCAGCGCGTCGGCCTCGCGAAAGGGGTCGTCGATGGGGGCCATGAAGGTGCGCCCCTGCAGGTTGAGCACCGCCAGCCGCGCGTCGCCCACCTGCACCACCACCGAGCCGTGGCCGGGGTTGCCGGACGGCGGCGGGCCCGAGGGATAGTTGGCCGGGCGCAGCAGGCGCGGCTCGCTGTCCAGCATGGGAAGGATCTCCTTCTTGTCCCAGACATGGTTGCCGGTGGTGATCACGGCCACGCCCAGCTCGAAGATCTCCTTCACGATCTCGGGGGTGATGCCGAACCCGCCCGCGCTGTTCTCGCCGTTCACGATCACGGCGTCGGCGCGGGTGTCGGCGCGCACCAGCCGCACCAGCTGGCCCAGCACGCGCCGCCCCGGGCTGCCGATGACGTCGGCGATGAACAGCACCCTCACGGGCGCACCTCCCGCCCCCGCACCGCCCGCGCACCCCCGCTCCCGTTCATCGCCCTCCGCCGCCGTGGACGCGAAAGGGCGACGCACGCGCCGCCCCGTTCTGCTTTCTGCCGCACAATATAGCCTCTCCCCCGCAATCCCGCCGCCCCTCGAAACTTCAAAGTCCCAAGTCCCAAGTCCCAAGTCCCAAGTTACCGCTGTTCACTCTCGCACCTTCGCACTCTCGCACTTTCGCACCATCCGTTCAAGCGTTGCCGCCGGCTTTCGCGATCTCCTCCACCAGCCGCCGGTGCAGCTCGTCGCTCAGGCGGAAGAAGCCGTTGTCGGTAAAGAGCTGGTGTTTGGGATTCGGGAGATACGGCTCGCGCACGACCCCGCCGCCGCGCACCTGGAAGGCGCCGATCACGTCCTCCGCCTGCATCGGCGCACTCGGATCCGGCGTGCGCCCGTCGATCACGTAGACGTATCCGCTCCCCACCCGCCGCGCCTCGTCGCGTAGCGCCGGCTCGTCCGGCCCGTGCCGGGCGACGACGCGGCTCAGCACCTCCACGAACGCGGGGTTGCCGGCGAAGCTCGCCGGCACCGGCTCGCCCTCCACCGTGCGCTCGGTGAAGCCGCCCACGATCGACGCCGCCGGCAGCCCCGCCCGCTGCACCACCCCAGGCGCCAGCACGCTCACATAGTCGCGCATCTCGCCATCCACCGAAACGCGGTAGATGTACACGGGTGTCGGTTCCATCAAACCCCGAATAAAAGCTGGATTCCGAGCACGGCACCGATGCTTCGGCCGCGAGTCCGCGAAGGCGGACTTCGGGCAGTTGTTGCCGCGAATTCCATTCGCCTTCCCGCACCAGACAGCGGAGACGATCCCCCGCACGCACGAACCCTCTCCGATCGCAGCGCCGATGCGGGGAGAGGGTTCGTCTTCCTGCGGGGATGATGCCGGGCCGCGGTTACCGCGCGAAGTCCACCGCGCGGGTCTCGCGGATCACCACCACCTTGATCTGCCCCGGATACTGCAGCTCGCCCTCGATGCGGCGCGCCGTCTCGTCGCTCAGGCGGGCCATGTCCTCGTCGCTGATCTGCTCGGGGATCACCATCATCCGCAGCTCGCGGCCGGCCTGGATGGCGAAGCAGCGCTCCACGCCGGGGAAGCTGGTGGCGATCTCCTCCAGCTTCTCCAGCCGGCGCACGTACGTCTCGAACATCTCGCGCCGCGCGCCCGGGCGGCTGCCGCTGATCGCGTCGGCGGCGGTCACCAGGAAGCTCTCGGGGAAGAGGTGCGGCTCCTCGTCGTGGTGCGCCTTGATGGCGTTCAGCACCTGGGCCGGCTCGCCGAACTTCTTGGCCAGGTTCCACCCCAGCTCCACGTGCGTCCCCTCGTGCTCGTGGGTCATCCCCTTCCCCACGTCGTGCAGCAGCCCCATGCGCTTGGCCAGCGTGGCGTCGAAGCCCATCTCGCCCGCCATGTTCCCGGCCAGGATCGCCACCTCCTTGCTGTGCATCAGCTGGTTCTGGCCGTAGCTGGTGCGGAACTTCAGCCGCCCCAGCACCTTCACCACCTCGGGGTGCACCCCGTGGATGCCGAGCTCGTAGAGGATCTGCTCGGCGGCCTCGCGCATGGAGTTCTCCACCTCCTTGCGGCTCTTGGCCACCACCTCGTCGATGCGCCCGGGGTGGATGCGGCCGTCGGCCACCAGCTTCTCCAGCGCCAGGCGCGCCGTCTCGCGGCGGATGGGGTCGAAGCCGGAGAGCACCACCGCCTCGGGGGTGTCGTCGATGATGACGTCGATCCCCGTGGCCTGCTCGAAGGCGCGGATGTTCCGCCCCTCGCGGCCGATGATGCGCCCCTTCATCTCGTCCGACGGGAGGGCGACGACGGAGACGGTGGTCTCGGCGGTGTGGTCGGCGGCGATGCGCTGGATGGCCAGGGAGATGATCTTCTTGGCCTCGCGGTCGGCGTCGCGGCGCGCCTCCTCCTTGATCTCGCGGATGCGCTGCCCGGCCTCGGCGCGCGCCGCCTCTTCCATGTCGTGGATGAGCTGGCGCCTCGCCTCGTCGGCGCTGAGCCCCGCGAGCGACTCCAGCCGGTGCTGCACCTCGGCGATGCGCTGCCCCAGCTCGGCGTCGCGCGCCTCGATCTGCTTCTCGCGGCGCACCAGCTGCTGGCCGCGCTGCTCCACCTGGTCCTGCTTTTCGTCCAGCAGGTGGAACTTGCGGTCCAGCGACTCCTCGCGCTCCTGCAGGCGGCGCTCCACGCGCTCCACGTCGTCGCGGCGGCGGCTTTCCTCGCGCTCCCACTCCTCGCGGGCGCGGATGGCCTCCTCGCGGCCCTTCAGGATCTCGGCCTTGCGCAGGCGGTCGGCCTCTTCCTGCGCCCCCGAGCGGATGCGCGTGGCCTCGTCTTCGGCCGAGGCGCGCGCCTTCTTCAGGCGCGCCTCGACCGCCGCGCGGCCCGCGGCAAAGCCGGCAATCGCGGCCACCACGGCCACGACGACGGCGATCAGGATCGTGTTCATTATCGGATTTATGTCGGCGCGGGCTGTGAACCCGCGTCGGTATCAAAACGAAACGGTGGCAGGGCTGAACTCACTGCCACCGCGCTGGGTGCGCGCGAAGCGCCCGCGGCAGAGGGCCGCAACTGGAAAATACCTCCGAACGCGCGTTCGACGCAACCCCGTTACATCCGTGTCGCGCCAGAACTTCGCGCCGCAAGGAGAACGGCGGCGACGGAGCCCGCGGTGCGTCTCCGCGGCACGAAACCGCCACCGGCTGCAGAACGACATTTGCAGGCGCATTCCGGCCGCGGCGAGGCGCTGGCCAGCCTCGAATGAACCCCAATCCGGGAGATCGGCATGAAGAAGATCAAGCTGGACATCGAGGCCGTGCGCGTGGTGTCGTTCCCCACCGGGCCGGCCGGGCACGGAACCGCCGTCGCGCGCGGGGCCGAGGCCACGCCGGTGTGCTCGGGGACCACCTGCATCCTCCAGTGCCTGACGGCGCAGCCGCGCTGCTTCTGATCTCCCCGCGCCACGCGCTCGGGAAAAGACAGGCCTGACGCGGAGAAGCAGAGGAGCAGAGGGAGATTTCCCCCTGTTTCTCTGCTTCTCTGCGTGAATCTTGGGGGCAGTTTCGAATCGACGATGGGGATGGAGATCCCGATCAATCCTCCCCGTCCGGCCCGTCCCCGCCCCCGGGGTGATGCTGATGCTCCGCAGGCGGAGGCAGCATCAGCTCGGGCTCGTCGTCGCCCGCATGGGGACGGGGCGGGGTGCGCTGGACCGCATCCTCGATCCACGCGGGAAGTGGCTCGGGGGGCGCGGATGGAGACGGGTTCACCTCGTCCGCCGCAGGGGACGGCGTGGCTGGCTCGGACGCGCGGGGCGGTGAGGCGTCCGCCGGCTTCGCATCTTCCGACGCATCCGTGGTCCACGTGGGGGTAGATGCGGACGACCCCTGCGCGGGGCGGCGGACGGGGCGCTTCTCGGCCGCGGCGGCTTCGGCGGCCTCGAGGATGTCGGCCAGCTCGCCGGTGCGGCGCTCCGCGTCGTCGCGCAGGCGGCGGATCTCCTCGCGTGCGCGGAACAGCTCGTCGGTGATGGAGAGCGCGGCCAGCGTGGCCGCGCGGAACGGCTCCAGCGTCTGGAAGCCGGGAAGCGCGCGGATGGTGGCGTCCACGTGGGCGGCCACGGCACGCGTGTACTCGGGCGGCACGTCGCTGCGCAGCACGTGCTTTTCCCCGGCGATCTCCACCGCCACGGTGTGGCGGGGCGGGGGAGGGCGGCGCGGCGGGCGGCCGAGGCCGCGATGATGCGGGGGAGGCCGGCCGGGTGGAGGGGGTCGATGCCGGTGAGGTCGCGGACGCGGCGGAGGCGGTAGTCGACCGTGTTGGGGTGGACGTGGAGCTGGGCCGCCG
>NZ_DATIND010000069.1 GCF_035474595.1 Longimicrobium sp. | reverse complement strand
GTACCGCACGGGCGACCGCGCGCGCTGGCTGGAGGGCGGCGACCTGATGATCCTGGGCCGCACCGACAGCCAGGTGAAGATCCGCGGCTACCGCGTGGAGCCGGGCGAGATCGAGGCGGCGCTGCGGCGGCACGAGGCGGTCTCCAACTGCCTGGTCGTCGTCCGCGAGGACGTGCCCGGCGACCGCCGGCTGGTGGCGTACGTGGTGGCGGAAGGGGCGGATTCCGCCGCGCTGCGCGAGCACCTGCGGCGGAGCGTGCCGGACTACATGGTTCCCGCCGCCTTCGTGATGCTGGATTCGCTGCCCCGGACGGCGACCGGCAAGGTGGACCCGAAGACCCTCCCCGCGCCGGAGTACGCCGCGGCGCCGGAGCGCTACGTGGCGCCCGCGACGTTGGCCGAACAGGTGCTGGCGGGGATCTGGGCCGAGGTGCTGGGTGCGGGGCGCGTGGGCGCCGGCGACAACTTCTTCGAGCTGGGCGGCGACAGCATCCTTTCCATCCAGGTGGTCACCCGGGCACGGCGCGCCGGGCTGGAGCTGAGCCCGCGGCAGATCTTCGAGCACCAGACCCTGGCGGAGCTGGCGGCGGTGGCGGGCGGCGCGGCGCGGGCCGGGGAGCGCCCCGCGGAGCGGGGCCGGGTCGCGGGCGGCGTGCGGCTGACCCCCATCCAGGCCTGGTTCTTCGCGCAGGACCACGCGCGCCCGGCGCACTACAACCAGTCCATGCTGCTGAACGTGGACGCCGGGGTGCCCGCCGCCGCGCTGGAGGCGGCGCTCGCGGCGGTGCTGGAGCACCACGACGCGCTGCGCCTGCGCTTCCGGCGGACCGGGGCGGGATGGGAGCAGCGGCACGGCGACGAGGTGGGGGTCGCGCTGGAGCGGGTGGATCTCTCCTCGCTGGCCGCCGCCGAGCAGGACCAGGCGATCGAGACGATCGGCGGGCGGGTGCAGGCGGGCCTGGACCTGGAGCACGGCCCGCTGGGCGGCGCGGTCCTCTTCGACCGGGGCGAGCGGGGGGCGCTGCTGCTGATGGTGCTGCACCACCTGGCCGTGGACGGCGTGTCCTGGCGCATCCTGCGGGAAGACCTGGAGCGCGCGTGCGGGCAGCTCCAGGCCGGCGAGACGCCCGACCCGGGCGGGAAGGGCACCTCGTTCCAGCAGTGGGCCGCTGCGCTGGAGGCGTACGCCGCCAGCGAGGGCGCGCGGGCGGAGGCCGGCTACTGGCTGGCGCAGGGGCCGGAGGGGGTGCCGCCGCTCCCGGTGGACGGCGAGGGCGGCCGCACCGTCGCGAGCCAGCGCACGGTCGTGGTGCGGCTGGACGAGGAGGAGACCCGCGCGCTGCTGCAGGAGGTGCCGGCGGCGTACCGCACGCAGATCAACGACGTGCTGCTGTGCGCGCTCGCCGGCGCGGTGGGCGAGTGGACCGGGAGCCCGCGCGTCCGCCTGGCCCTGGAAGGGCACGGGCGCGAGGAAGAGATCGCCCCGGGGACCGACCTCACGCGCACGGTGGGGTGGTTCACCAGCGTGTACCCGGTGGTGCTGGACACCTCGGGCGCGGCCGGGGCGGGCGAGCGGCTGAAGCGCGTGAAGGAGCAGCTCCGCGCCGTGCCGCACCGCGGAATCGGGCATGGCGCGCTGCGCTGGCTGTCGCCCGACGCCGACGTGCGCGCCGGGCTCGCCGCGCAGGCGGAGCCCCAGATCCTGTTCAACTACCTGGGACGGTTCGACCAGGGGCTTTCCCTGGCGAGGCGGTTCCGCTTCGCCGAGGGGCGGCGCGGGGGCGACGTGGCCGGGGAGAACCGCCGGCCCTACCTGCTCTCCATCGATGGGCGCGTCCACGACGGCTGCCTGCGGCTGAGCTGGACGTACGGCGAGGGGACCCACCGGCGCGAAACCATCGAGCGGGTGGCGGACTCGTTCCTCCGGTCGCTCCGCGCGCTGATCGCCCATTGCCGCCAGCCGGGCGCGGGCGGGTTCACGCCGTCGGACTTTCCGCTGGCGGAGCTGGGGCAGGCGGAGCTGGACGCGCTGCTGGCCGGGAGGGGCGGCGCCGAGGACCTGTATCCCCTCTCGCCCATGCAGGAGGGGATGCTCTTCCACGCCCTCTCCGGCGCGGGCGCCCAGGCGTACCAGGTGCAGGTCGCGCGGCGCCTGGAAGGGAGCCTGGAGGCGGACCTCTTCCGGCGCGCATGGGCCGAGGTGGTGGCCCGGCACCCCATCCTGCGGACCGCGTTCGTCTGGCGCGGGGTGCGGGCTCCGCTGCAGCGGGTGGAGGCCGCCGTGCGGCTGCCGTGGCGGGTGGAGGACTGGACCGGCCTGCCGGAAGCGGAGCAGGACGCGGCGCTGGACCGCTGGCTGGCCGGGGACCGCGCGAACGGCTTCGCGCTCGACGAAGCGCCGCTGATGCGGTTCGCGCTCTTCCGGGTGACGGGCGGCGCGCACTGGTTCGTCTGGAGCCACCACCACCTGCTGACCGACGGCTGGTCGGCCTCGCGGATCTGGAACGAGGTGCTGGCGCTGTACCAGGCGTGGAGCACGGGCGAAGCGGCGGACCTCCGGCGCCCGCGTCCCTACCGCGACCACATCGCCTGGCTGCGGGGGCGCGACGTGGAGGCCGCGGAGCGGTACTGGACCGGGGTGCTCGCCGGCTTCGGATCGCCCACGCCGCTGCCGGCGGACCGACCGGCGGAGCCCGGAGCGGAGCCGCGGCACGCGCGCGAAAGCCTGGACCTGCCCGCGGCGCTGGCGCGCGGCCTCGAGGAGGCCGCTCGCCGGGCCCAGGTGACGCTGAACACCGTGCTGCAGGGCGCGTGGGGGGTGCTGCTCTCGCGCTACGCCGGCGAGGACGACGTGGTGTTCGGCACCACCGTCTCCGGCCGCGCGGCCGGGGTGCCGGGGGTGGAGGAGATGGTCGGGGTGTTCATCAACACCCTTCCCGTGCGCGTCCGGGTGCGCGGCCCGGCCCGGCTGGGCGCGTGGCTGGGCGAGCTGCAGCGCGCCCAGGCCGAGGCGCGCGAGTACGACTACACGCCGCTGGCGCGGGTGCAGGGATGGAGCGCCATCCCCCCCGGCACCCCCCTCTTCGAGAGTCACTTCATCTTCGAGAACCACCCGGTCGAGCGCGGGGAGACGCCCGGCGCACGGCTGCGGACGGGGCAGGGGCGGATGGTGGAGTGGAACACCTATCCGCTCTCCCTGATGGCCGCCCCGGGCGAAGAGCTGCCGCTCCGGCTGAGCTACGACGCCAACCGCTTCGACGCCTCGACCGCCGCGCGGCTGCTCGGGCACCTGCGGCGGCTGCTGGAGCAAGTGGCGGAGAACGTGGACCGTTCGCTGACGGAGCTCACGCTGCTGAGCGGAGCGGAGCGCCGGCGGGTGCTGGAGGAGTGGAACCGCACGGAGGCGCCGTATCCCGCCGGGCGCTGCATCCACCAGCTCTTCGAGGCGCAGGCGGAGCGTACGCCGGAGGCCCCGGCCGTCGTCTTCGCCGGCCGGACCCTGACCTACCGCGAGCTGGACGAGCGGGCGAACCGCCTCGCACGGCACCTGATCCGGCTCGGAGTCGGGCCGGAGGTCCGCGTGGGGCTCTGCCTGGAGCGCTCGCCGGAGCTGATGGTGGCCATCCTGGGGGTGATGAAGGCGGGCGGTGCCTACGTCCCCGTCGATCCCGCCCACCCGGCGGAGCGCATCGGCTACGTGCTGGAGGACTCCGCCGTGGCCGCCGTGCTGACGCAGGAGCGGCTGCGGGACGCGCTGCCGGTCCTGGGCGGCGTGCGCGTCATCTCCGTCGACACGGCGTGGGGCGAGATCGCGGCCGAGAGCGCGGACGCACCCGCGACCGGCGTCACCTCCGAGAACCTGGCGTACGTCATCTACACCTCGGGGAGCACGGGGCGGCCCAAGGGCGTGGCGATGCACCACCGGGGTGTCGCCAACTACATCGACTGGGGAATCCGTGCCTACGGGGCGGATGCGGGGAGCGGCGCGCCCGTCTTCTCGTCGATGGCGGTCGATCTCACCATCACCAACCTCCTCCCCCTCTTCGCCGGCCACCCCGTGCACCTCGTCCCCGAGGAGAACGCGGTGGAGGCGCTGGCCGATGCGCTGCGCGGAGCGCCCGGCTACGGGCTGATCAAGATCACCCCCGTCCATCTCTCCCTGCTGACGCCGCTGCTCACGCCCGAGGAGGCGCGCGGGGCGGCGAAGACGCTGGTGATCGGCGCCGACTTCCTGTCCGCCGAGACCACGGTGTGGTGGCAGGAAAACGCGCCGGACGTGCGGCTGATGAACGAGTACGGGCCGACGGAGACGGTGGTCGGCTGCTCGGCCTACGCGCTTCCGAACGGCCAGCACCGCAGCGGACCGGTTCCGGTGGGCGGCCCCATCCAGAACCTCCGCTTCTACGTGCTGGACGCCCATCTCCATCCCGTTCCCGTCGGCCTCCCCGGCGAGCTGTACATCGGCGGGGCCGGGGTGGCGCGCGGCTACCTGGGCCGGCCGGCGCTGAGCGCGGAGAAGTTCGTCCCCGATCCCTTCGCCGGGGCCGGCGCGCGGATGTACCGCACGGGCGACCGCGCGCGCTGGCTGGAGGGCGGCGACCTGATGATCCTGGGCCGCACCGACAGCCAGGTGAAGATCCGCGGCTACCGCGTGGAGCCGGGCGAGATCGAGGCGGCGCTGCGG
>NZ_DATIND010000068.1 GCF_035474595.1 Longimicrobium sp. | reverse complement strand
GTACCGCACGGGCGACCGCGCGCGCTGGCTGGAGGGCGGCGACCTGATGATCCTGGGCCGCACCGACAGCCAGGTGAAGATCCGCGGCTACCGCGTGGAGCCGGGCGAGATCGAGGCGGCGCTGCGGCGGCACGAGGCGGTGTCCAACTGCCTGGTCGTCGTCCGCGAGGACGCGCCGGGCGACCGCCGGCTGGTGGCGTACGTGGTGGCGGAAGGGGCGGACCCCGCCGCGCTGCGCGAGCACCTGCGGCGGAGCGTGCCGGACTACATGGTCCCCGCCGCCTTCGTGATGCTGGATTCGCTGCCCCGGACGGCGACCGGCAAGGTGGATCCGAAGACCCTTCCCGCGCCGGAGTACGGGGGGGACGGGGAGCGGTACGCGGCGCCCGCGACGCCGGTGGAGGAGCTGCTGGCCGTCCTCTGGTGCGAGGTGCTGGGGGTGAAGCGGGTGGGCGCCCACGACGATTTCTTCGAGCTGGGCGGCCACTCGCTGGTGGCGATGCTGCTGGTGGCGCGGGTCCGCGACCTTTTTGGTGTGGCCCTGCCGCTGCGCGCGGTCTTCGAGGGGCCCACGGTGGCGGCGCTGGCCGGACAGGTGGAGGCGCTGCAGCGGGCGGACCTTCCGCAGGCGCCGCCGATCGTGCCCGTGGGCCGCGACCGGGCGCTGCCGCTCTCGTTCGCGCAGGAGCGGCTCTGGTTCCTGGACCGCCTGCAGCCGGAGAGCGCCTTCTACAACATCCCCCTGGGGGTGCGGCTGCGCGGCGAGCTGGACGCCGCCGCGCTGGAGCGGGCGCTGGGCGAGGTGGTGCGCAGGCACGAGGCGCTCCGCACGGTCTTCCGCGAGGAGGACGGGGCGCCGGTGCAGGTGATCCTCCCCTTCGCCGGCTTCGCCCTGGCGGTGGAAGACCTCGGGACGGGCGGCGAGGCGGAGATGAGGCGGCGCGCGGAGGAGGAGGCGGTGCGGCCGTTCGACCTGGCCGCCGGCCCGCTCTTCCGTGCCCGGCTGCTCCGGCTGGACCAGGAGGAGCACGTGCTTCTCCTCTGCCTGCACCACGCGGTCAGCGACGGATGGAGCATGGGCGTGCTCTTCCGGGAGCTGTCGGCGCTCTACGAGGCCTTCCGCGACGGGAGGGAGCCGCCGCTCCCGGAGCTGGCGGTGCAGTACGCCGACTACGCGGCGTGGGAGCGGGAGCAGCTGCGGGGCGAGGCGCTGGAGCGGCAGCTCTCCTGGTGGAGCGGCCGGCTAGCGGGGGCGCCCGCGCTGCTGGAGCTGCCCACCGACCATCCCCGCCCGGCGGTGCAGACGTACCGGGGTGCGAACGAGCGGACGGCGTATCCGGGCGAGCTGCTGGAGCGCCTGGAGGCGCTGGGGCGGCGCGAGGGGGCGACGCTCTACATGGTGCTGCTGGGCGCCTTCCAGGTGCTGCTCTCGAAGTACGCGGGGACGGGCGACGTGCTGGTGGGGAGCCCGATCGCCGGGCGCACGCGGGCCGAGGTGCAGGGGGTGATCGGCCTGTTCGTGAACACGCTGGTGCTGCGCACGGACCTGGGCGGCGACCCGGGGTTCCGCGAGGTGCTGCGGCGGGTGCGCGAGACCGCGCTGGGTGCGTACGAGCACCAGGAGCTGCCGTTCGAGAAGCTGGTGGCCGAGCTGCGGCCGGAGCGCTCGCTGAGCCACTCGCCGCTCTTCCAGGTGGCGTTCGCGCTGGAGGAAGCCGGGCTCTCGCCGGCCGGCCTGGCCGGCCTGCGCGGCGAGATCGTCCACGCGGATGCCGGGACCACCAAGTTCGACCTCAGCCTGGTGGTGGCCGCCGGGCACGGGGGGCTGCGGGCGATGCTGGCCTACGCCACCGACCTCTTCGAGCGCGCGACGATCCGGCGGATGCTGGGGCACCTGGAGCGGGTGCTGGAGCAGGTGGCCGAAGACCCCGGCCGACGCCTTTCGGAGATCGCCCTGCTGACGGACGCGGAGCGCCGCGCGGTGGTGGAGGAGTGGAGCGGCGGCGGCGGGGCGTACGATCCCCGTCCCGTGCACCGCCTGGTGGCCGAACAGGCGGCCCGGACGCCGGAGGCCCACGCGCTCTCGTGCGGCGGCCGCACGATGAGCTACCGCGAGCTGGACGCCGCGTCCAGCCGGCTGGCGCACCACCTGGCGGCGCGCGGCGCCGGCCCCGAGGCGGTGGTGGCGCTGGTGGCCGAGCGCGCCCCCGAAACGGTGGTGGCCATCCTGGCGATCCTGAAGGCCGGCGCCGCGTACCTCCCGCTGGACCCCGAGTACCCGGAAGACCGCCTGCGCTACATGCTGGCCGACTCCGGCGCGCGCCTCCTGGTCACCGCCGGCGCCCTCCCCGAGTCGCTCGGCGGGGACGGGCTCCCCCCGGTGGTGGATCTCCGCGCCGACGCCGGGGCGATCGCCGCGCGGCCGGAGACGGCGCCGCGCGTGTGCGCCGATCCCGACATCCTGGCGTACGTCATCTACACCTCCGGCTCCACCGGCCGCCCCAAGGGCGTGGCCGTCCCCCACCGCGGCATCGGCAGCGAGGCGTGGTGGAACCGGTCGCGGTGCGGGCTGCGCGCCGGCGACCGCGTGCTGCAGTTCGCGTCGTTCTCGTTCGACGCGGCGGTGCACGAGCTCTTCGGCGCCCTGCTGGCGGGCGCCACGCTGGTCCTGGCCACCCGCGAGGCGCTGGTGCCGGGCGACGCGCTGCGCGAGACGGTGCGCCGCGAGCGCATCACCTACGCCACCTTCCCCCCCTCGGTGCTGGCGGTGATGGACTCCGCCGAGCTCCCCTCGCTGCGCGTGGTGCTGAGCGCGGGTGAGCCGCTTCCGGCCGGGGTGGCCGCGCGCTGGGCGGGCGCGGTGGAGCTGCACAACGCCTACGGGCCCACCGAGGCCACGGTGGCGGCCTCGTCGGGACGGGTGGCGCCCGGCGGGGGGCGGCCCTCCATCGGCCGCCCGCTGGAGAACGCGCGCACCTGGGTGCTGGATGGGGCGGGGCGGCCGGTGCCCGCGGGAGTTCCGGGCGAGCTGTACCTGGGTGGCGCCGGGGTGGCGCGCGGCTACCTGGGACGCGCCGCGCTGACGGCGGAGAAGTTCGTTCCCGACCCGTTCGGCGGAGCGGGGGCGCGGCTCTACCGCACGGGAGACCGGGCGCGGTGGCGGGCCGCCGGCGAGCTGGAGTACCTGGGGCGGCTGGACGGCCAGCTGAAGGTGCGCGGCTTCCGCATCGAGCCGGGCGAGATCGAGGCGGTGCTGCGCCGGCACCCCGCCGTGGACGACTGCGTCGTGGTGGCGCGCGAGGATGTGGCCGGGGACCCGCGGCTGGTGGCGTACGTGGTGGGCGCGGCGGACGCGGAGCAGGTGCGGGCGCACCTGCGGCGCCACCTCCCCGGCTACATGGTGCCGGGGCCGGTGGTCGGGGTGGCCGCGCTCCCGCTGACCCGCAACGGCAAGGTGGACCGGCGCGCGCTCCCGCCGCCCCCCGGCGTGGAGCCGGGCGGCCGCCGCCGCACGGCCGAGACCGAGCTGGAGGCGCGGGTGGCGGCGGTGTGGGCCGAGGTGCTGGGCGTGAACGAGGTGGGGGTCGAGGACAACTTCTTCGACCTGGGCGGCCACTCGCTTCTCCTGGTGCGGCTGCAGGCGCGGCTCGCCGCCGCCGCCGTGGGCGAGGTGCGCGTGGTGGAGCTGTTCCAGTACCCCACGGTGCGCGCCCTGGCGGGCCGGCTGGCCGGCGGGTCCGGCGCGGCCGCGGTGGACGAGGCGGGCGAGCGGGGCGGCACCCGGCAGGCGGCGCTCGACCGCCGCCTGGAAGCGCGCCGGCGGCGGGGAGCGTAGGGCGATGCCACATCCATCCGGGGCGGGACCGATGGCGATGACGGAGCACGGCGGCGGGGCCGATGAGCCGACGGGGCTGGAGGTGGCGGTGGTGGGGATGGCGGGGCGCTTCCCCGGCGCCGACGACATCCACGCCTTCTGGCGCAACCTGCGCGACGGGGTGGAGTCCATCACCGTCTTCACCCGCGAGGAGCTGCTGGCGGCCGGGACGAGGGCGGCGGTGCTCGACGACCCCGGCTTCGTTCCCGCGGGCGCGCTGGTTCCCGGGGCCGACGAGCTGGACGCCGGGGTGTTCGGGATGAACCCGCGCGACGCCGAGATCCTGAACCCGCAGCACCGGCTGTTCCTGGAATGCGCCTGGTCGGCGCTGGAGCACGCCGGCTACGACCCGGGGCGCGTGGAGCGGCCCGTGGGGGTGTTCGCGGGGTCGGGGCTGAACGCCTACCTGGAGCGGGTGGCCGGGCGCGACGACCTGGTGCGCGCGGTGGGGGGAATGCGGATCGTGCTGGCGAACGACAAGGACCACCTGGCGTCGGGCGCTGCGTACCGGCTGAACCTGCGCGGCCCCGCCGTGGCCGTGCAGACCGCCTGCTCCACCTCGCTGGTGGCGGTCCACGTGGCCTGCCAGAGCCTGATCAACGGCGAGTGCGACCTGGCGCTGGCCGGCGGCTCGGCCGTGGTCGTTCCCCTGCGCATGGGCTACCTGTACTCGCCGGAGGGGATCGCCTCGCCCGACGGCCACTGCCGGGCCTTCGACGCCGGCGCGCGCGGCACCGTGCGCGGCAACGGCGCGGGCGTGGTGGCGCTGCGGCGGCTGGAGGACGCGCTGGCCGACGGCGACACCATCCACGCGGTGATCCGCGGCTCGGCGGTGAACAACGACGGCGCGCAGAAGGTGGGCTACACCGCGCCCAGCGTGACCGGGCAGGCGCGGGTGATCCGCGAGGCGCTGTCGGTGGCGGGGGTGGACGCGGCCACGGTGCAGTACGTGGAAACGCACGGGAGCGGCACGCCGCTGGGCGACGCCATCGAGCTGAAGGCGCTGGCGGAGGTGCTCTCGCGCGCCGGGAGCGGCCCTCCGTGGGCCATCGGCTCGGTGAAGACCAACGTGGGCCACATGGACGCGGCGGCGGGGGTCGCGGGGCTGATCAAGACCGTGCTGGCGCTGGGCCGCCGCCAGATCCCCCCGTCGCTGAACTGCGCCGACCCGCACCCCGAGATCCGGGCCCTGGGCGGGCGCGTCTTCGTGAACACCGAGCTGCGCCCCTGGGCGCGCAACGGCACGCCGCGGCGAGCGGGGGTCTCGTCGTTCGGCATCGGCGGGACCAACGCGCACGTGGTGCTGGAGGAGGCGCCCGCGCCCGAACCGCCGGCGCCGTCGCGCGATCTCCAGCTCCTGGTCCTCTCCGCCCGCACGCCCACGGCGCTGGCCGCGGCGGCCGGGAAGCTGGCGGCGCATCTGGAGGCCGAGTCTCCCCCGCTGGCCGACGCGGCGTTCACCCTGCGGGCCGGCCGCGCGCAGATGGAGCACCGGCTCGCCGTGGTCTGCCGCGACGCGGAGGAGGGCGCCCGGGCGCTGCGCAAGGCGGCCGCCCGCGGCTCGCGCGCCGTGCCGCGCAACGGGCGCCCGCTGGCATTCCTCTTCCCCGGCGTGGGGATGCAGTACGTGGACATGGGCCGCGGCCTCTACCACGCCGAGCCCGTCTTCCGCGACGCCGTGGACGAGTGCTGCGCGATCCTGCGCCCCGTGCTGGGCTCCGACCTGCGCGACCTCCTCTTCTCCCCCGCGGGCTCCGCATCCCCCCAGCCAAACGACGACCACCCATCCGCAAAGAAGGAGAAGGGCGGATGGGACCTGCGCCGGCTCCTGGGCGGGGATACGGACGCGGAGGAGGACTCGCCGCTGGACGACACCCGCATCGCGCAGCCCGCCGTGTTCGTGGTGGAGTACGCGCTGGCCCGGCTGTGGATGGGCTGGGGCGTCCGGCCGTCGGCCATGGCGGGCCACTCGCTGGGCGAGTACGTGGCGGCGTGCGTCGCGGGCGTGCTGCGGCTGGAGGACGCGCTGCGGCTGGTGGCGCTCCGGGCCGAGCTGATCGGCGCGCTCCCCGCCGGCGCCATGCTGGCCGTCCCCCTGGGCGAGGCGGCGCTGCGGGAGATCCTTCCCGCGGAGCTGGACGTGGCCGCGGTGAACACGCCGGAGAGCTGCGTGGCCGCCGGTCCCGTGGAAGAGATCGAGGCGTTCCGGGCCGCGCTGGCGGAGCGGGGAACGGTGAGCCGCCGCCTTCCCGCGCGCCACGCATTCCACTCGCGCGCCATGGCCGCCGCCGCCGGCGAGGTGGAGCGGCTGGTGGCGGGGTTCGAGCTGCGCGCGCCGGAGATCCCCTTCGTCTCCGGGGTGACGGGAACGTGGATCACGGACGACGAAGCGCGCTCCCCCGCCTACTGGTCGCGCCACCTCTGCCGCACCGTGCGCTTCGCCGACTGCGTGGGCGCGCTGCGCGGCGAGCCCGGCCTCGCCCTGCTGGAGGTGGGCCCCGGGCAGACGCTGGGCGCCTGGGCCATGCAGCACCCGGCCGGCGGGGAGCCGGAAGACCCGGTGGTGCTCGGCTCGCTCCGCCACCGCCACAACCACGTCTCGGACCAGCGCTTCCTGCTGGAAGCGCTGGCGGGGCTCTGGACGGCCGGGGTGGCGGTGGACTGGGCGGCCTTCGGCGCCGGCGAGCGGCGCAGGCGCATCCCGCTCCCCGGCTATCCGTTCGAGCGGCAGCGGTACTGGGTGGACCCGCACCCCGCGCGTGCGGCGGAAGCGGGCGCGGCAGGCACGGCAGCGATCGACGCCCGGCCGGCGGACGGCGCCGCCGGCAGCCCCGACCTGAAAGGACCGGACCCGATGGACGACCAATCGCCCGCCGTGCAGCCCGTGGAGACCGCGCCCTCCCCGCGCGAGCGCACGCTGCTGGAGGTGCTGAAGGAGATCGTGGCCGAGCTCACCGGCCGCTCCCCGGGGCAGGTGGAGACGGACGCCGACCTGTTCCGGATCGGGTTCGACTCGCTCCTCCTGCTCCAGGCCATCCAGGCCATCGAGAAGCGGGTGGGCGTGCGCGTGTCGCTGATCGAGCTGCTGGAAGAGATCTCCACCCTGGGCGCGCTGGCGGGGCACCTGGACCGGGTTCTCCCCCCGGGAGCCGCGATCCACGCCGGGCGGAACGGGAAGCTCGAACAGGTCCCGGAGATGGAGAGCGCCCGCGCCGTCGTCCCCTCCGTCGATGGGAGCGCATCGCCCGCGTCGGAGCCCGTGTCCGCGACGCCCGGCGGAGAGCCGCGGCGGACGATCGCCGTCCCGCCCCACGTCTACCCGCCGCCCGCGCCGCCGCCGGCCGCCGGAGCGGGAGACGGCACGCTGGAGCGCCTGTTCGCGCAGCAGCTCCAAGCCATGGGCCAGCTGATGGCGCAGCAGATCGCGGCGGCGACCGGCGCGGCCGGGCATCCCGCCGCCTCCGCCTCCGCCCATCCCGCGGCATCCGCGGCCACGTCCCCCGCAGCGCCCACGCTCGCCGCCGCGCCGGCTGGCGAGGCCGGCGCGCGGGAGGGCGATTCCGCCGGCGCCGCCGGGCGGGTGAAGGTGCAGGCGGTGGAGCCGGCGCCGCGCGCCCGGATCCAGCCCGAGACCTTCGTTCCCTTCCAGGCGGTGAACCCCGAGGGGCGGGGCGCCATGACGCCGCGCCAGCGCGAGTACCTGGAGGGCTTCATCGCGCGGTACGTGGAGCGGACGAAGGGGTCCAAGGCGCACCAGGTGCGCTACCACGCCCCGCTGGCCGACACCCGGGTGACCGCGCGCTTCCGCCGCGCGTGGAAGGAGATCCTGTACCCCATCGTCAGCACCCGCGCGCTGGGCTCGCGGGTGTGGGACGTGGACGGGAACGAGTACGTGGACACGGGGATGTCGTTCGGGTGCAACCTGTTCGGCCACGCCCCCGAGTTCGTGAGCCGGGCCATGCGCGACCAGATCGAGCGCGGCTACGGCGTGGGGCCGCAGTCGCCCCACGCCGGGCGCGCCGCCGAGCTGGTGTGCGAGCTGGGCGGAGTGGACCGCGCCGTCTTCTGCAACTCGGGGACGGAAGCGGTGATGGGCGCCATCCGGGCCGCCCGCACCTACAGCGGGCGCGACCGCATCGCCGTGTTCTCGGGCGCCTACCACGGCTGGGCCGACGTGGTGCTGGGCCGGCTCACCACCGGCGATCAGCGGGAGATCCGCCCCACCAGCCCCGGCGTCTCGCCGGCCCCGCTGCAGGACGTGCTGATGCTGGAGTGGGACGACCCCGCGTCGCTGGAGACGCTGGCCCGGCACCTGGACGAGCTGGCGCTGGTGATGGTGGAGCCGGTGCAGAGCCGCCGGCTGGACATCCACCCCCGCGCCTTCCTGCACGAGCTGCGCAGGATCACCCGCGAGGCCGGCACGCTGCTCCTGTTCGACGAGCTGATCACGGGCTTTCGCGTGCATCCCGGCGGCGCGCAGGCGCACTTCGGGGTGAAGGCCGACCTGGTGACCTACGGGAAGATCGTGGCGGGCGGGCTTCCCATGGGCGTGGTGGCGGGGCGGCGCGAGGTGATGGACGTGTTCGACGGCGGCGTCTTCAGCTACGGCGACGACTCGTACCCCACCGCGCAGCGCACCGTGTTCGCGGGCGCCTTCTTCAAGCACCCGCTCTCGATGGCGGTGGCCTGCGCCGTCCTGGAGGAGATCCGCCGCCGGGGCGTGCCCATGTACGATGCGCTGAACGAGCGCACCACCCGCCTGATGGCGCGGCTGAACGCCTTCTTCGAGGCGGGGCGGTACCCGGTCACCGCGGTGCAGTTCAGCTCGTCGTTCCGCTTCTTCTTCGGGGCCGCCTTCCAGCACCCCGACCTCTTCAACCATCACCTGGTTCTCAACGGGATCTACATGATCCCCGAGACCGGCACGCACTTCCTCTCCACCGCCCACACCGACGACGACCTGGAGACCTTCTTCCAGGCCGTGCGCGCCTCGGTGGAGGCCATGCGGGACGGGGGCTTCCTCCCCCCGGGCCCGGACGGCGGGGCGGGCGGAGGCGCCGGCGGCGACGGGACCGCGACCGCCTCCGCTCCGGCGGTCGTCTCCGCCGCGCCCTCCGCGAACGGCGCGGCGGGGGCGGGGGAGATCCGCCGCGTGCGCCTGACCGACGGGCAGCGGCAGCTGTGGATCGAGTCGCAGATGGGCGAGGAGGCGTCGCTCGCCTACATCGAGTCGGCGGCCATCCGCCTGCACGGCGCCCTCGACGCGGACGCGCTGCACCGCGCGCTGCAGTCGCTGGTGGACCGGCACGACGCCCTGCGCATCACCCTCACCCCCGACGGCGAGGCGCAGCTCGTTCACCCCGCGTGGGCGGTGGAACTGCCGCGCGAGGACTTCCGCGGCGTGCCGGCCGAGTCGCGCGAGGCGGCGGTGGAGGCGTGGGTGCGCCGCATGGTGCGCCGCCCGTTCGACCTGGAGCACGGGCCGGTCGCCCGCTTCGCCCTGGGACGGGTGGCGGAGGACGAGCACGTGCTGCTGTTCAGCGCCCACCACGTGGCGGTGGACGGCTGGTCGTTCGGCGTCCTGTGGAGGGAGCTGGACGCGCTGTACGCCGCGGCGCGCGGCGGGCGCCCGGCGGCGCTCCCCCCGGCCCCCGACTACGCGGCCGCCGTGGGCGCGCAGGGGGCGGCGCTGGACGACGACGCCCCGGCGCAGGCGTACTGGCGGTCGCAGTTCGCGGACGGGGTGCCCGTGCTGGAGCTGCCCACCGACCGGCCGCGGCCGCCGGTGCGCGCCTACCGGGGCGAGCGGATGGGCCGCGCGCTGGGCCCGGCGCTGGCGGGGCGGCTGGCGGCGGCCGTGCGGCCGCACGGGCTCACCCCCTTCCACGCCCTGCTGGCCGCCCAGGCCCTCTGGCTCTCGCGCCTGGCCGGGCAGGACGACGTGGTGGTGGGAACGCCGGCGGCGGGGCAGGCGGCCGGGGGCGAGGCGGCGGGGCTGGTGGGATACGCCGTGAACGTGCTTCCCATCCGGGTGCGGGTGGACGAGGCCGAGACCTTCCTGGAGCTCGCCCGCCGGGTGCGGAGCTCCACCCTGCGCGGGGTGCAGCACCAGGCCTTCTCCTTCCCCCGGCTGGTGGAGGCGGTGCTGCGCACCCGAGAATCGGGTCGCGCACCCCTGTTCTCGGTGCTGATGAACCTGGACCGCGCGGGCCCCCCCGGCGCCATGTCGCTGGGCGGCCTGCGCGCCGAGGCCGCGCAGAACTTCGGCGGCGGCGTGAAGGTGGACCTGGACGTCAACTTCGTGGAGACGGGCGACGACCTGAGCCTGGCGTGCGAGTACCGCGCCGACCTCTTCGACGGGGCGACGATCGAGCGCTGGATCGCGGGGCTGGAGCGCCTGCTGGAGCGGGTGGCGGGCGACCCGGGCGTCCGCGTGCGCGACGTGGAGACGCTCGGCGAAGGGGAGCGGCGCCTGCTGGAGGAGTGGAACCGGACCGAGGTCCCGTTCCCCCGCGACCGCTGCCTCCATCACCTCTTCGCCGCGCAGGCGGAGCGCACGCCCGGCGCCCCGGCCGTGGTCCACCCCGGCGGCGCCGTCTCCTACCGGGAGCTGGACGAGCGGGCCAACCGCCTCGCCCACCACCTGCGCCGGCTGGGCGTGGGCCCCGAGGTGCGGGTGGCGATCCTCCTGGGCCGGGGGCCGGAGATGCCGGAGGCCATCCTCGGCGTGCTGAAGGCCGGGGGCGCCTACGTGCCCATCGACCCGCAGTACCCGGCCGCGCGGCAGGCGTACATGCTGGAGGATTCGGGCGCGCGGGTGCTGCTGACCCTGGACGCGCTGGCGGAGCGCCCGGCCGGCGGGGCGCGGGTGGTGCGCCTGGACGGCGGTCGCGCGGAGATCGACCGGGAGAGCGGGGAAGCGCCGGAAAGCGGCGCGGTGCCCGAGAACCTGGCGTACGTGATCTACACCTCCGGCTCCACGGGGCGGCCCAAGGGGGTGGCGGTGGCCCACCGCGCGGTGGTGAACTTCGCCACCGACTTCGCGGAGCGGATGGGGCTGCGCGGCACCGACCGGGTGCTCCAGTTCGCCTCGCCCGCCTTCGACGTGGTGGTGGAGGAGCTGTACCCCACCTGGTTCGCCGGCGCCGCGGTGGCCGTCGCGGGGGCGGACCTTTTCACCCCGCCCGAGCTGGTGCGCGCCATCCGCGAGCTCGGCGTCACCAGCTTCGAGCTGCCCACGGCCTACTGGCACCAGTGGGCGCACGAGCTGGCCCGCTCCGGGGCGCGGGTGCCGGAGTGCGTGCGCTTCGTGATCGTGGGCGGCGAGCGCGTCTCGCCCGAGCGGCTGGCCGAATGGGCGGGGGCGGGGGCTCCGCTGGTGCACGCCTTCGGGCTCACCGAGACGGCGTGCACCTCCACCACCCTGTGGCTGGAGGCGGGGAGGGACCACTCGCTCCGCTGGCCCAACCTTCCCGTGGGCGCGCCGCTCGGCAACGTTCGCCTGCACGTGCTGGACGCCGGACTGCGGCCGGCGCCCGTCGGCGTACCGGGCGAGCTGTACGTGGCCGGCGAGGGGGTGGCGCGCGGCTACCTGGGGCGCCCCGGGCTCACGGCCGGGCGCTTCGTCCCCGATCCCTTCTCGTCCGGGCCGGGGGCGCGCGCCTACCGCACGGGCGACCGGGTGCGCTGGCTGGCCGACGGCAACCTGGAGTTCCTGGGCCGCATCGACCACCAGGTCAAGATCCGCGGCTTCCGCATCGAGACCGGCGAGGTGGAGGCGGCGCTGACCGAGCACCCCGGCGTCCGCGAGGCGTTCGTCATGGCCCGCGAGGACGCGGCCGGCGACCGCCGGCTGGCGGCGTACGTGGTTCCCTCCGCCGGAGCCGTGGATTCCACGGAGGACGAAGAGGCGCCGCTGGATGCGGACGCGCTGCGGGCGCACCTGCGGGCGCGGCTGCCGGAGCACATGGTGCCCGCCGCCTTCGTCGTGCTCGATTCGCTCCCCCTCTCCCCGAACGGAAAGGTGGACCGCGGCCGGCTCCCCGCGCCGGAGTACGCGTCGCGCGAGCGCTACGCCGCGCCGGAGACGGAGGTGGAGGCGCGCCTGGCGGAGCTCTGGGCCGCGCTGCTGGGGGTGGAGCGCGTGGGGCGCCACGACGGCTTCTTCGAGCTGGGCGGGCACTCGCTGCTGGCCATGCGCCTGGTGTCCCGCGTCCGCGAGGCGCTGGAGGTGGAGCTTCCCCTGCGGGCGGTGTTCGAGGGACCCACGGTGGCGCAGGTGGCGGAGCGGGTGGAGGCGCTGCGCTGCGCGGCCCTCCCCGCGGCGCCCGCGGTGCTTCCGGTGGCGCGCGGCGGCCCGCTTCCGCTCTCGTTCGCGCAGGAGCGGCTCTGGTTCCTGGACCGGCTGCAGCCCGGCGGCTCGTTCTTCAACGTCCCCGTCTTCCTGCGGCTGCGGGGGGAGCTCGACACGCCTGCGCTGGAGCGGGCGCTGGGCGAGACCGTCCGCCGCCACGAGGCGCTGCGGACCACGCTCCCCGAGGTGGAGGGCGCGCCGGTGCAGGTGATCGCCCCCTTCGCCGGCTTCACCCTGCCCGTGGACGACCTGTCGGGGCTGCCGGAGGCGGAGCGCGAGGCGGAGGTGCGCCGCCGCGCCGCGGACGAGGCGGGGCGCCCGTTCGACCTGCAGGCGGGGCCGCTCTTCCGCGCGCGGCTGCTGCGGCTGGCCGGCGAGGACCACGCGCTCCTGGTTTCGATGCACCACGCGGTGACCGACGAGTGGAGCCTGGAGGTGTGGTTCCGCGAGCTGGCCGCGCTGTACGGCGCCTTCCGCCGGGGCGAGCCCTCGCCGCTCCCCGGGCTGCCGGTGCACTACGCGGACTTCGCCGCCTGGCAGCGCGCCCGCCTGCAGGGCGAGGCGCTGGACTCGCTGCTGGCGTGGTGGAAGGAAAGGCTGTCGGGCGCGCCGGAGCTGATCTCCCTTCCCACCGACCGCCCGCGCCCGGCGATGATGAGCTTCCGCGGCGCGCACGTTCCCCTCCACCTCCCCCCGGCCCTGGTGGAGCGGCTGGAGGGGGTGGCCCGGCGCGAGGGCGCCACGCTGTACATGGTGCTGCAGACCGCCTTCCGGGCGCTCCTGGCCCGCTACGCCGGCACCGGCGACATCGTGGTGGGCACCACCGTGGCCGGGCGCACGCGCGGCGAGACGGAGGGGCTGGTCGGCCTGTTCATGAACACGCTGGCGCTGCGCACCGACCTCTCGGGCGACCCGCAGTTCGCCGGGGCGGTGCGCCGGGTGCGCGAAACGGTGCTGGGCGCCTTCGAGCACCAGGAGGTGCCGTTCGAGCGGCTGGTGGACGCGTTGCGGCTGGAGCGCAGCCTGGCCCACTCGCCCCTCTTCCAGGTGCTCTTCGAGCTGCGCGAGGGCGGCGGCGGGGCGCCCGGCCTTGCCGGGGTGGAGGTGGGCGCGGTGGAGATGGAGGGCGGCCCGGCGCGCACCGACCTTTCCGTGGCGCTGTGGATCACGCCGCGCGGGGTGGAGGGCGCGCTGGCGTACGCCACCGACCTGTTCGAGCCCGCCACGGCCCGGCGGATGGCGGCGCAGCTGCGGCGCGTGCTGGAGCAGGCGGCCGCCAGCCCGGAGCTCCGGCTCTCCCGCCTCAACCCGGTGGACCCCGCGGAGCGCGCGCGGCTGCTGGCGTGGAGCGGAACCACGGCGCCCTTCCCGGCGGACGCCTGCGTCCACCAGCTGTTCGAGGCGCAGGCCCGGCGCACGCCAGACGCCGCCGCCGTCACCTTCGGCGCCGAAACGCTCACCTACCGGCAGCTGGACGAGCGGGCCAACCGCCTGGCCAACCACCTGCGCGGCCTGGGCGTGGGCCCCGAGACGCGGGTGGGGATCTGCCTGGAGCGGGGGCTGGACCTCGTCCCCTGCATCCTGGGCGTGATGAAGGCGGGCGGCGCGTACGTTCCCGTGGACCCCGCGCACCCGGCCGAGCGCACCGGCTACGTGCTGGGCGACGCGGGGGTGCGCGTGGTGCTCACCCAGGAGCGGCTGCGCGGCGCCGTCCCCACGCCCGCCGGGGCCGCGCTGGTGTGCGTGGACGGCGCCGCGCGCGAGCGGATCGCCACCGAGCCGGCCGGCGCGCCGGTGACGGGCGTCACCCCGGAGAACCTGGCCTACGTCATCTACACCTCGGGCTCCACGGGCCGGCCCAAGGGCGTGGCGATGCACCACCGCGGCGTGGCGAACTACATCCACTGGGGGGTGGAGGCGTACGGCGCCGGGCGGGGAAATGGATCGCCGGTCTTCTCCTCCATGGCCGTGGACCTCACCCTCACCAACCTCCTCGCTCTCTTCGCCGGCACGCCGGTGCGCCTGCTGCCCGAGGAGAACGCCGTGGAGGCGCTGGCCGAGGCGCTGCGGGGGGGCGCGGGGTTCGGGCCGGTGAAGATCACCCCCGTGCACCTCTCCCTCCTCACCCCCCTGCTGTCGGCCGGCGACGCGCGCGGGGCCGCGCACACGCTGGTGATCGGCGCGGACTTCCTCTCCGCCGAGCCCACCCTGTTCTGGCAGGACCAGGCGCCCGGCGTGCGGCTGATGAACGAGTACGGCCCCACCGAGACCGTGGTGGGCTGCTCGGCCTACACGCTGCCGCCGGGAGCGCACCGGGCGGGCCCCGTTCCCGTGGGGCGGGCGATCCCGAACCTCGCCTTCCACGTGCTGGACGCCCACGGCGCGCCGGTGCCGGTGGGCGTGCCCGGCGAGCTGTACATCGGCGGCGTGGGCGTGGCGCGCGGCTACCTGGGCCGGCCGGGGCTGAGCGCGGAGAAGTTCGTCCCCGATCCGTTCGCAGGCGACGGCCGGCGCATGTACCGCACGGGCGACCGCGCGCGCTGGCTGGAGGGCGGCGACCTGATGATCCTGGGGCGCACCGACAGCCAGGTGAAGATCCGCGGCTACCGCGTGGAGCTGGGCGAGATCGAGGCGGTGCTGCGCCGCCACCCCGGGGTGCGCGGCGCCGTGGTCGTGGTGCGCGAGGACCGGCCCGGCGACCGGCGGCTGGTGGCCTACGTGGCCGGCGACGCCGACGCGCCCGCGCTGCGCGGGTACCTGGGGCGCAGCGTGCCGCCGTACATGGTGCCCGACGCGTTCGTCCCCCTGGAGTCGCTGCCGGCCACGGCGACGGGGAAGCTGGACCCGCGCACCCTCCCGGCCCCGCGGTACGAGGGCGCGGGCGGCGAGCCCGACGGGCCGCGCAACTACGTGGAGGCGCAGCTCATCCCCCTCTGGGAGGCGCTGCTGGGGGTGGAGGGGATCGGCGCCACGCAGAGCTTCTTCGACCTGGGCGGCAACTCGTTCCTGGCGCTGCGCCTGTTCACGCAGGTGAACCGCCGGCTGGAGTGCGACCTTCCCGTGGCCACCCTGTTCGCCGGCGCCACCGTGCGCCACATGGCCGACGCCATCCTGGAGCAGCGGCGCGAGGGCGCGCGGCCGCCGGGGTCGGTGGTGCCGCTGCAGCCCGGCGGATCGCTTCCGGCGCTGTTCCTGGTCCACGCGGCCGACCGCAACGTGATGGGCTACGTGAACCTGGTGCGCCACCTGGGCGCCGACCAGCCGGCGTTCGGGGTGCGCGACGTGGGCGAGGACCTGGGGCGCCCCATCGAGCAGATCGCCGCCGAGCACGTGGCCGCGATCCGCGAGGCGCAGCCGGAGGGGCCGTACTCGCTGGTGGGGTGGTCGTTCGGCGGGATCGTGGCCTTCGAGATGGCGCTGCAGCTGGAGCGGGCGGGCCGGGAGGTGGCGTTCGTGGGGATGCTCGACACCATCTCGCCCGCGCTGATGCGCGACTGGGCGAGCCGCGAGCGCGACACCGACGTGCTGGTGGACCTGGCGCAGGACGCCGCCGCCCTGCGGGGCCGCACCCTCCACCTGCAGCCGCGGGATCTGGAGGGGATGGAGCTGGACGAGGCGGTGCGCCACGCTGCCCGCGCCCTGCACGAGCAGGGAGCCATGCCCCCGGACGCCGCGCCCGCGGCCACGGCCGAGCGGCTGATGGCGGCGTGCCGCGAGGTGTTCGACCGCACGCGCAGCTTTTCCGCCTATCACCCGGGCCGCCTGGCCGCCCCCCTGGCGCTCTTCCGCGCCACCGAGGTGCAGCCGGCGCGCGAGGCCTTTCTCGCCACGCGCACGGACGACGAGCGCCGCGCGCTGGGGTGGGCCGCGCACGTGGACGGCCCGCTGCGCGTGTACGACGTCCCCGCCGCGCACGCGGCGCTGGGGTCCGAGCCGCACGTGCGCGTGCTCGCGCGGCACCTGCGCGACGCGCTGGAGTCGGCGCGCGGGGATCGCGCCGCAGCGCGGGAGGCGCCCGATCCGTCCTTGGCGGAGAACCCCGCCGTCGCCGGCCTGCTGGAAGTCGCCGGCTCCGGCGACAGCGACGGCGACGGCGGAGCCGCCCGCCCCTCCGCTCCGGTAGCGGCATAGACCGGCGGCCCGCGGAGAATGACGATCCGGGCGCGGCGCCCGGACACCCTCCTCACCCGTACCCGCGCAGCGACCCATGCAGACCTTTCCGCCGGCGCTCCTGGAAGAGTGGATGCGGCTCTACTACTTCGCCGTCGACGCCGACATCGGCAGCAGCGGGGTGTCGGACTACTCGCTCGCCGAGGTGCGGGCGCTGCTCGGCATCGGCGTGGAGGAGATGGACGCCGTGGTCTTCCACGACAGCCAGACGCTGGGCGGCCCCGGCGTGCGCCGCGCCGCCGCCCGCCGCTGGGCCGGCGGCGAGGTGGACCGGGTGATGGTCACCCACGGCTCCACCGAGGCCATCTTCCTCCTGCTGAACGCCCTCCTCCGCCCCGGCGACGAGGTGGTGGTGCTCGACCCCGTCTACCCCGGGCTGGGCGACGTGGTGCGGGCCATCGGCTGCCGCCTGGTGCCGTGGACGCTGCGCCCCGGGAACGGCTGGCGCCCCGACCTGGACGAGCTGGAAGACGTGGTCTCGCCGCGCACCCGCATGATCGTGGTGAACTTCCCGCACAACCCCACCGGCGCCACCCTCACCCCCGGCGAGCAGGACGCGCTCCTGGCCGTGGCCGCGCGCGCGGGTGCCTGGCTGCTGTGGGACGGCGCCTTCGCCGAGCTCACCTACGACGCGCCGCCGCTTCCCGATCCGTCGGGCCGCTACGAGCGGGCGGTCTCGCTCGGCACCCTTTCCAAGGCCTACGGGCTTCCCGGGCTGCGGGTGGGATGGTGCCTGGCCGCGCCGGAGGTGCTGGAGCGGATGACCCGCGTGCGCGACTACACCACGCTGCACCTGTCGCCGCTGGTGGAGCTCATCGCCGAGCGGGTGATCGACGGCGCCGACCGCATCCTGGAGCAGAAGCGCGCCGTCGCCCGCCGCAACCGGCGGACGGTGCAGCGGTGGATGGACGAGCAGGGCGGCGCCATCACCTGGACCCTTCCGGCGGGCGGCGTGTGCGGCTTCCCTCGCCTGCACGAGGTGCCCGACGTGGAGGCGTTCTGCCACGCGCTGGCCCGCGAGCAGCGGGTCATGCTGGTGCCGGGCACCTGCTTCGGCTGGCCGGGGCACGCGCGCCTGGGCTTCGGCGGGTCCGCCGGCGCGCTGGAGGAAGGGCTGGGCCGCCTGGCCGAGGCGCTGCGCGCCGCCGCGGCGCCCGCCCTGGTCTGACACCGGCCTCGCGTGGTTGGCGAGGCTTCACGCGGTCGTTGCCGGAGTGATTCGAAAACGTTGCGAGCAGCAGCGGAAGACGCTGCCAAAACCCTCTCCGTCTGGAGGCGGAATGGACATCTCGAGGGTCGATCTGACCGCGGAGGAAGTGCAGGCGGCGCGCGCGCTGCTGGACGACCTGGCCGGCCGCCACGCGAGCGCCGAGGACGAGGGCTTCCTGAACGAGGCGGACCTCATCGCCCACGACCTGCCGCGGCGGGTGTGCCGGGCCGTGCGCGAGTTCCGGCTCTACGAGCCCGCCGGCGCCATGCTGGTGGTGAGCGGGTGGCCGGTGGACGAGGCGCGGATCGGGCCCACGCCCGCCCACTGGAAGGAGCACGGGCCGGAGAACGACACGCGGCACGAGGACATGCTCCTCCTCCTGCTGGGCTCGCTCCTGGGGGCGCCGATCGCCTGGAGCACGCAGCAGGACGGGCGGGTGGTGCACGACCTTCTCCCCATCCGGGGGCACGAGCACGAGCAGGTGGGCACCGGGAGCGAGGAGCTCATCACCTGGCATGTGGAAGACGCCTTCCATCCCTACCGCGGCGACTATCTGGGGATGATGTGCCTGCGCAACCCCGACCGCGTGCCCACCACCTTCGCCCCCATCTCCAAGGTGAAGCTCACGCCGGACCAGCTGGCGGTGCTCTCCAGCCCGCACTTCGTCATCCGCCCCGACAACTCGCACCTGCCCAGGAACGGGGGCAACGGGAACGGCCGGCCCCCGGCCGAGCAGGCGCTGGTGGAGAAGGCGTACCGCAAGATCGAGCGGATGTGCGCCTCGCCCGAGCGCATCCCCGTGCTGTTCGGCGACCCGGGCGCCCCGTACGTGCGCATGGACCCGTACTTCATGGACCCGCCCGATGACCCCGTGGCGCGCCAGGCCTTCGCGGAGCTGATGCACGGGGTCGACGCGGCGCTGGAGGACCGCGTGCTGGAGCCGGGAGACATCTGCTTCATCGACAACTTCCAGGCGGTGCACGGCCGCAAGCCGTTCAAGGCCCGCTACGACGGGCGCGACCGCTGGCTGAAGCGCATCAACATCGTGCGCGACCTGCGCAAGTCGCGCGAGGCCCGCGTCTCCGCCACCTCCCGCGTGCTCTACTGACGGCGGGAGTGCGATGCTCGCCCTGACGCGGCCGTACGAGCGCCGGGGTGGCGACGCGGGGAGCGGCCCCGGTCGGGACCCGGCCAGGCATGCGGGAGCGGAAGACAGGGGGAGATGGCGATCGCCTCGCGGGGCCGCCGGCCACCCGTTCGAGCCTTTCGCGGACGGGAAGACGCTGCAGGGCCGTCGCGATGCCGGGCCGCCGGATGACCACGGACGTTGGAACGTACCGACCTACGGAGACGGGCGATGCCGATCGTCGATTCACCACCCAGCCGGTCCCGGACGGACGCCCGCGTCCTCGCCCGATGGCGCGCGCTAATGCGCCTGCTCGGGGCGGCGGGGCGGGGGCGCGTGGCGGCCTTCGCGGCGCTGGTCGTGGTGGTGGGGCTGCTCCCCACGGGGGTGATCGTGCTCACCGGCGCGCTGGTGGATGCCCTTCCCGGCGCCGTGGGCGCCGGCCCGCGCTCGCCGCAGGCGCAGCCCGCGCTGCTGGCGATGGCGGGGCTGGCCTCCGTGCTGGCGGCGCTGGCGCTCGCCGGCAACACCCTGTCCTGGCTGGCCCGCGTGCTCGACGACGCGTTCGCGCTCGAGGTGCAGCGGGCGGTGGCCCGCGCGGCGCTGGGGCCGCCGGGGCTGGCTCCGCTCGAGGACCCCGCCTTCGCCGACGAGCTGCAGGCCGTGCAGGACGCCGAGCGCCGCGGCGTGCTGCGGCGGACGGTGACCGCGCTCTCCAGCGTGGCCACCACGCGGCTGCGCGGCTGCGGCGCGCTGGTGCTGCTCTTCGCCTGGAGCTGGTGGGCGCCGCTGCTGCTCGCGGCCGCCTGGCAGCTGACGAACCTGCTCTTCCTGCGGGCCACGGCCAACGGCATCAGCGTGCAGCTGAGCGACGGCGCCACCCGGATCCGCCGCGCGGAGTACCTGCGCGCCCTGGCGCTGGAGCCGCCCGCGGCCAAGGAGCTGCGCGTGTTCGGCCTGGGGGGATGGGTGGTGGGCCGCTACGGCGACGCCTGGCGGGAGGCGCTCGGCGTGGTCTGGCGCAGCCGGCGCGCCAGCCGCGGGCTCACCGCCGCCGCCACCGCGTCGCTGCTGGCCTCCCACGCGCTCGTGCTGGGGATGCTCGGCGCCGCGGCGGTGCGGGGCGAGGTGGATGCAGCCGCGCTCCTCGTGCTGGTGCAGGCCGTACTGGCCACCAGCGACCTGGGGATGCTGGACGACTGGCAGTGGTTCCTGGCGCAGTCGCTGGCCGTGGCGGCACGCGTCGTCCGCCTGGGCGACCGCGTCCCCCCCGGCTCTTCGCTCGACGCGGAGCCCGCGCGTCCGCGGCTCCCCGCGGCGTCTCCGGCGGCAGCGGTCGCGGCGGCAGCGGACGTTTCGCGGGCGAGCGCCCCGCGAGGCCGGGTGGCCGTGCGGCTGGACGGCGTCCGCTTCACCTACCGCGGCCGCCAGACGCCGGCGCTGGACGGGCTGAGCCTCGAGATCCCGGCGGGCCAGTCGCTCGCCATCGTGGGCGAGAACGGGGCGGGGAAGAGCACCCTGATCAAGCTGCTGTGCGGGCTGTACGAGCCCGACGGCGGGCGCATCACCCTGGACGGCGCCGCCACGCCGCTGCAGGCGCGCGGGCGCATCGGCGTCATCTTCCAGGACTTCGTGCGCTATCCGCTCCCGCTGCGCGAGAACGTGGGCTTCGGCCACCTGCCGCTCATGGCCGACGCCGCCGCGCTGGAGGGGGCGCTGCGCGACGCGGGCGGCGGCGCGCTGCCGGCGAGCCTGCCGGCGGGATGGGACACCCCGCTGTCGCGCGAGCTCGAGGGGGGCGCCGACCTTTCGGGCGGGCAGTGGCAGCGCGTGGCGCTGGCGCGCGCGCTGGCGGCCGTCCGCGGCGGCGCGGGCCTGCTCATCCTGGACGAGCCCACCGCCGCGCTCGACGTGCGCTCCGAGACCGAGCTGTTCGAGCGCTTCCTGGCGCTGACCCGCGGCGTGACCACCATCCTCGTCTCCCACCGACTCTCCAGCGTGAGGCACGCCGACCGCATCGTGGTGATCGACGGGGGCCGGGTGGCGGAAGACGGCACGCACGACGCGCTGGTGCGCGCCGGAGGGCGGTACGCGCGGATGTACGCGCTGCAGGCCGAGCGCTTCGTCGCGGACGCGCCCGCGGTTCGGGAGGCGGCCGATGCGTGAGAGCTGGCGCGCCCTCCTGCTGCTGGTGCGCACCGCCTGGCGCGCGGACCGCCGGCGCTCCGCGGGACTGCTGCTGGAACCCGTGGGGTTCCTGCGCTACCCGCTGTTCGGCTGGTTCCTGGGGATGATGGCCGACGGCGCGCTGCGGCACGACGCGCGGGGCGTGGCCGCGGGCGCGGCCGGGATCGCGGCCACGCGCGTGCTGGCCTTCGCGGGAGAGTGGACGGGCGCGTGGATCCGCAACCGGCTCATCGAGGAGGTGGGCTTCGCGCTGGACCGCGAGATCGCCCTCCTGGTGTCGGAGCTCCCGGGGCTGGAGCACCACGAGCGCCCCGACTACCAGGACCGGCTGGAGCTGCTGCGGCAGCAGCAGGGGCTCTTGGGCGGCTCGCTGAACGCGCTGATCTACACCGCCAACGTGGCGGTGGGCGCGCTCGGCACGCTGGTGGGGCTGGCGCTGGTGCATCCGTGGCTGCTGCTGCTGGTGCCCTTCGCGCTCCCGGCGCTCCCCATCGCCACCCTGACCCAGCGCTGGCTGGCACGGGCCGAGGCGCGCTCCGCCGCTCCCGCGCGCCGCGCCCGCCACCTGCAGGCCCTGACGGTGGATCGCAACGCCGGGATGGAGCTGCGCGTGTTCGGGCTGCAGCGCGAGGTGCTGGCCCGCTTCGGGGCGGCGTGGACCGAGGCCAGGCGGCCGGCGCAGGCCGTCGCCGGCCGGGCCGCCCTGCTGAACGGCGCGGGCGACCTGGTGTTCGTGGCCGGGTTCACCGGCGCCGTGGCGCTGATGCTGTGGCGGGCCAGCCTGGGGCGCGCCACGGCGGGCGAGGTGGTGATGGCCGTGTACCTGGCCCAGCAGGTGCGCGCCAGCATCGCGCAGCCGATCCGGCTGGTCGCGGGGCTGGGAGAAACGCTGCGCGCCGGGCGCCGCATGCTCTGGCTGCAGGACTACGCCCGCGACGCGGCCCGTGCCGCGCCCGGCACCCGCCCCGCCCCCGGGCGGCTGGCCGACGGCATCGTCTTCGAGAACGTCTCCTTCCGCTACCCGGGAACGGAGCGCTGGGCGCTGCGCGACGTCTCGTTCCGGATCCCCGCCGGCTGCGTGATCGCGCTGGTGGGCGAAAACGGGGCGGGGAAGACCACGCTGGTGAAGCTCCTCTGCCGCATGTACGAGCCCACCGAGGGGCGCATCCTGGTGGACGGCGTCGACCTCGCCGACATCGAGGCCGGCGCGTGGCGGAGCCGGCTCTCGGCGGCGTTCCAGGACTTCGCGCGCTTCGAGCTCACGGCGCAGCACACGGTGGGCGTGGGCGACCTGTCGCGGGTGGACGACCGCGACGCCGCCGGCGCCGCGCTGGAGCGAGCCGGCGCCGGCGGCGTCCTGGGCGCGCTCCCGGCGGGGCTCGGCGCCCAGCTCGGCGCGCGCTGGGAGGGCGGGGTCGACCTCTCCACCGGGCAGTGGCAGAAGCTGGCGCTGGGCCGCGCCCTGATGCGCCGTGATCCGCTCGTGGTCTTCTTCGACGAGCCCACCGCCAGCCTCGACGCCCTGGCCGAGCACGCGCTCTTCGAGCGCTACGCCCGCGAGGCCCGCTCCGGCGCGGCGCGCGGCGCCGTCACCGTGCTGGTGTCGCACCGCTTCTCCACCGTCCGCTCCGCCGACCTGATCCTGGTGATCGACGGCGGGGGGGTGACGGAGCTGGGCGGCCACGACGAGCTGCTGATGCGCGACGGGCTGTACGCCGAGCTGTACACCCTGCAGGCGCGCTCGTACGCCTGATCCGGGGGAGCGCCGTCCACGCGCCAGACGGCGGCCGAGCTTTGCCGGTGCATCACCCGGATGGTGAGGGCGCGAGTCCGCGGAGGCGGACTTCGGGCAGTCGTTGCCGCGAGCTCATCGCCCTTCCCACCCCGGTCCGGACCCACGACCGTCCATTCACCCGCACCACGGGGCAGGACAAATGGGACGTGACGTTTGTTTCGAGCGCGCGATCCAGTTCGCCGCGGAGCTGATCCGCATCCCCTCGCTCCCCGGCGAGGAGGGGGCGGTGGCAGGGCGGATCGTGGAGGAGCTGGAGGCGCTGGGGTTCGACGAGGCGCGCACCGACCGCGCGGGGAACGTCGTCGCCCGCATCGCGGGGGCGGGCGACGCGCCCGCGGTGATGCTCTCCTCGCACATGGACGTGGTCGACGTGGGCGACGCGGACGCCTGGGAATACGACCCGTACGCCGGGATCGTGGCCGGCGGGTGCCTGCACGGGCGCGGGGCGATGGACCTGAAGGGGCCGCTCGCCATCCAGCTGTACGCCGCCGCCGCCTTCGTGCGCCGGCGGCCCGCGGGCGACCTGCTGATGGCCTTCTCCGTCTACGAGGAAAAGGGCGGATGGGGGATGATGCACCTGCTGGAGAACGCCGGCGTGCACCCGGGCGCGGTGATCCTGGCCGAGGCCACCGGCGGCGACCTGTGCACCGGCCACCGCGGCCACGCCGAGCTGGCGGTGGAGATCCACGGCGTGGCCGCGCACGCCAGCGCCCCCGAGCGCGGCCGCAACCCCAACGACCTCCTCCCGCACGTCCTGCTGGCGCTGCGCGACCTGTCCGAGGCGCAGCCCGGCGACCCCGTGCTGGGGCGCGCCACGCTCACCCCCACGGTGGTGGAGTGCTGGCCGAAGAGCGGCAACGTCATCCCCGACCGCGTGCGGATCACGCTGGACCTGCGGGTGCTCCCGGGGTGGAACGAGGCGGCGGCGGTGGAGGAGATCCGCGCGCGGCTGGCGGCGCGGGTGCCGGTGGCGGCGGGCGTGCGCGTGGAGGTCCTCCCCGGCCGCGCCACCTTCCGCGGGTGGACGGGGTGGGCGGAAGAGAACAGCAACTTCACCCCCGGCTTCCTGGTCCCCGACGAGCACCCGGTGGTGCGCGCCGCGGCCGCCGCGCTGCGCGAGGCCACGGGGCGCGCCCCGCGGGTCCGGCCGTGGAAGTTCGGCACCGACGGCGGTCACAGCTGCGGCACGCACGGCATCCCCACCATCGGCTTCGCGCCGGGGTGCGAGGCGCTGGCGCACACCAACCGCGAGCGGCTGGAGCTGGACCCGGCGCGCGAGGCCTTCCACGCCTATCCCGGGCTGATCCGCGCCGTCCAGAGCGAGCTGGCGGCCACGCGGGGGATCCCGGTCCAGGGGGTGCGCGCGGCCCCCGTTCCCGACGCCGGAGCCGCCGCGGCTCTGCCGGCGCTGCAGCGGTCGATCTGAAACGGCGCCGCTTCCCGGATGCATCCCCGCCCGCCGCCGGGCCGGGGCGAACGAACCTCCACCGCCGCGGACGGCGGACACCGCAGGGTGTCCGCCGCCATCGCAGCGGTCCGACAACCACCGAGCGAAACGGACGAACGAGCCGATGAGCGACCTGTCCCTGGACCGGGCCATCCGCCTTCCGGCGGAGGTGAAGAGCGTGGAGCCCCGCGCCGAGGCGGAGGTGGATGCGTATCCGCTCACGCCGATGCAGGCCGCCATGCTCCTCCACGGCCAGCGCGAGCCGGGCTTCTACGTCCAGCAGTACGTCTGCACGCTGCGTGAGCCGCTCCGGGTTCCGGAGTTCCGGCGCGCGTGGCAGCACCTGTTCGCGCGCCATCCGGTGCTGCGGACCTCCTTTCACCTGGACGCCGCGCCCGAGCCGCTCCAGCGGGTGCGCGCGGGCGTGGAGCTCCCCTGGCACCAGCACGACTGGCGCGACCTGCCGGCGGCGGCGCGGGAAGACGCCCTCGGCGTCTTCCTGCGGGAGGACCGCGCCACCCCCTTCCGCACGGACGACGCACCCCTGGCGCGGCTCGCGCTCTTCCGGCTGGCGGACGAGGAGTACCGGCTGGTGTGGACCTCGCACCACGCGCTCCTCGACGGCCACGCGCGCCGGATCCTGCTGCGGGAGGTGTTCGAGGAATACGAGGCGTGCGTGGGCGGGCGGGAGCCCGCGGAAACGGAGCGGAGATCGTTCGGCGAGTACGTCCGCTGGCTGGCGGAGGCGGAGGCGGCGGACTCGCGGGCGTTCTGGGAGGAAGAGCTTCGCGGCTTCCACGCGCCCAACGAGGTCGTGGTGGAAGGCGACGGCGGCGAGCCGGGGCGGCGGGAGCGGCACACGCTGGAGCTCCCCGGGGAGCTGAGCGACGCGCTGCGGCACCTCGCGCGGTCGCGGGCCGTCACCCTGAACACCGTGCTGCAGGGTGCCTGGGCGCTGCTGCTCGGCCGCTACACCGGCGACGCCGATGTGGTGTTCGGGGCCACGCGGATGTGCCGCGGGGGCGGCTTCGCCGGTGCCGAGGGCGTGGTGGGGCTGCTCAGCAACACGGTCCCGGTGCGGGTCCGGGTCGACGACGCGGACACGGTGGCGGGCTTCCTGAAGCGCGTGCGCGCGCGCTGGGTGCGGATCCGCCCGCACGAGCGGACGCACCTGGCCCGCATCCAGGAGTGGCGCGGCGGCGGCGGGGCCCCGCTCTTCCAGACGGCGCTCTCGTTCGAAACCGAGAGCGCGCAGGAGGGGCTGCACCGCCTGGGCGGCGAGTGGCCGCGCCGTTCGTTCGACCTCCTCCAGTGGGTGGCCAACCCGCTCACCGTGGTCGCGTACGGCGGTCCGCGCATCGCCCTGGAGGTGCTGTACGACCCGGCCCGCTTCGGCGGCAGGGCGATCCGGCGGATGGGCGAGCACTTCACCCGCATCCTGCGGGCCTTCGCCGACGATCCCGCGCAGCCGCTGGGCCGCATCGAGATGCTTTCTCCCGCCGAGCGGCTGCACCTCGTCGAAGCGTTGAACCCGCCGGCGGCACCGGGCGCCGGGGGCGCGACCATCCCCTCGCTCTTCCAGGCCCAGGCGGCGCGGGATCCCGGCGCGGCCGCGGCCGTCTTCCAGGACGAGGCGCTCACCTACGGCGAGCTGGACCATCGCTCCAATCAGCTGGCGCACGTGCTCCGCAAGCGGGGCGTGGGGCCGGAGACGCGGGTGGGCGTGTGCATGGAGCGCTCGCTGGAGCTGGTCATCGCCCTGGCGGCGATCACCCGGGCGGGGGGCGCCTACGTCCCGCTCGATCCCGAGAGCCCGCCGGACCGGCTGCGCTTCGTGGTGGACGACGCGGGGGTCTCGCACCTCCTCTGCCACCGGCACCTGGCCGGGCGGGTTCCCGCGGAAGGGCTCGTCACCCTGATCGCCGATCCCCTGTGGGCGCAGGCCGCCGGGGAGAGCACGGAGCCGGTGCCGGTGCGGGTGGAGCCGCGCGGGCTGGCGTACCTGACGTACACTTCCGGCAGCACCGGCACCCCCAAGGGAGTCGGGGTGGAGCACCGCGGGGTGGCGCGGCTGGTCCGCGGCGCGAGCTACGCCGCGCTCGGGCCCGGCGAGGTCGTCCTCCACGCCGCGCCCCTCTCCTTCGATGCGTCCACGCTGGAGATCTGGGGGGCGCTCCTGAACGGTGGCCGCCTGGTGCTGGCCCCCGCGGCCACGCCCTCGCTCGAGGAGCTGGGGCGTACGCTGCAGCGGCACGGGGTCACCACGCTGTGGCTGACGGCCGGCCTCTTCCGGGCGATGGTCGAGGAGCAGCTCGAGGCGCTGGGCGGGGTGCGGCAGCTGCTGGCCGGGGGCGACGTGGTTCCCGTGGCGCAGGTGGAGAAGGCGCGGAAGCGCTTTCCGGAGCTGCGCCTGATCAACGGGTACGGGCCCACCGAGAACACCACCTTCACCTGCTGCTACACCGTCTCCGGCTCGTGGAACGGAGAGCCGCTCCCCATCGGGACGCCCATCTCCGGCACGCGCGTCTACGTCCTGGACGGGGCGCTGCGGCCCGTTCCCGAAGGGGTGCCGGGAGAGCTCTACGCCGGCGGGTCCGGGGTGGCGCGCGGCTACCTGGGCCACCCCGCCGCCACGGCCGAACGCTTCCTTCCCGACCCCTTCGCCGTCGAGCCGGGCGCGCGCATGTACCGGACGGGCGACCGCGTGCGGTGGCGCGCGGCGGGGGTGCTGGAGTTCCTGGGCCGCCTGGACGGCCAGGTGAAGATCCGCGGCTTCCGGATCGAGCCGGGCGAGGTCGAGGCGGTGCTGCGCCGCCACCCCGGCGTGCGGGAGTGCGCCGTGGTCGCGCGCGAGGACTCATCCGGAGAGCGGCGCCTGGTGGCGTACGTCGCTGGTGAAGCCGGCGCCGAGGCGCTGCGGCCGCACCTGCGGCGCACCCTTCCCGAGTACATGGTTCCCGCCGCGTTCGTCTCGCTCGGCCGGATCCCGCTGACCCCCAACGGGAAGCTGGACCGCAGGGCGCTCCCCGCGCCCGAGTACGGCTCGGCCGAAGGGCGCTCGGTGGTGCCGCGCACCCCGGTGGAAGAGGTCCTGGCGGGGATCTGGGCCGAGGTGCTGGGTCTGGAGCGGGTGGGGGTGGAAGAGAGCTTCTTCGAGCTGGGCGGCCACTCGCTGCTGGTGATGAGCGTGCTCTCCCGCGTGCGCGAGCTCTTCGCGGTCGAGCTACCGGTGCGCGCGGTCTTCGAGCATCCCACCGTGGCGGAAATGGCGGCGCGGGTGGAGGCGCTGCGCCGGGCGGGGCTCCCCGCGCCCGCGCCGCTGTCGCCGGCCGTGCGCGCGGGGGCGGTGCCGCTCTCGCCGGCGCAGGAGCGGCTCTGGTTCATCCACCGGCTGGACCCCGAGAGCGCCGCCTACAACGTTCCCGTCTTCCGCCGCCTGGAGGGGCCGCTGGATGTGCCGGCGCTGGCGCGCGCGCTGAGTGAGGTCGTGCGGCGGCACGAGGCGCTGCGCACCACCCTGGTGGAGGTGGACGGGGCGGTGGCGCAGTCCGTGGCGCCGCCGAGGGGATTCGTGGTCGCGGTGGAGGATCTTTCGGGGCTCGGCGAGGCGGAGCGGGAGGAGGCGCTCGCCCGCCGCGTCGCGGACGAGGCGGTGCGGCCCTTCGACCTCCGCTCTGGCCCCGTGTTCCGGGCGGCGCTGCTCCGGCTGGACGCGCGGACGCACGTCCTCCTCCTCTGCATGCACCACGTGGTGACCGACGAGTGGAGCATCGGCGTGCTCTTCCGCGAGCTGTCGGCGCTCTACGGGGCCTTCCGGGAAGGGAAGGAGCCGCCTCTCCCCGAGCCGGCGGTGCAGTACACCGACTACGCCCTGTGGCAGCGCGAGCAGCTCCGGGGAGCGGTGCTGGAGCGGCGTCTCGCCTGGTGGAAGGCGCACCTCGCGGGCGCCCCGGAGGTGCTGGAGCTGCCGGCGGATCGTCCCCGGCCGGCCGTGCAGTCGCTCCGGGGCGCGCGGGAGCGGTTCGGCTGCCCCGGCGAGCTGGTGGAGCGGCTGCGGGCGGTGGGGCGGAGCGAGGGGGCTACGCCGTTCATGGTGCTCCTGGGCGCCTTCCAGGTGCTGCTCTCCAGGTATGCCGATACCGACGACGTGGTGGTGGGAAGCCCGATCGCGGGGCGGACCCGCACCGAGGTGGAGGGGCTGATCGGCTTCTTCGCCAACATGCTGCCGCTGCGCACCGGCCTGGGCGGCGACCCCGCCTTCCGCGAGGTGCTGCGGCGGGTGCGCGAGGCCACGCTCGGCGCCTACGAGCACCAGGACGTTCCCTTCGAGCGGCTGGTGGCGGAGCTCCGGCCGGACCGGTCGCTGAGCCATTCGCCCCTGTTCCAGGTGACGCTCACGCTGGAGAACGGCGAGCGCTCGGGCGGAGACCTCCCGGGCCTGCGCGTCGTGCCCGTGGACGCGGACACCGGCACGGCCAAGTTCGACCTCTCGCTGATCGTGCAGGCGGACGCGCGCGGGCTGCGCGGCGAGCTGGTCTACAGCACCGACCTGTTCGAGCCCGGCACCATCCGGGCAATGGCCGGGCGGCTGGCGCGGGTGCTGGAGCAGGTCGCCGCGGATCCGGACACGCGCATCTCCGGCCTGGCGCTGATGAGCGGTGCGGAGCGGGCCCAGGTCGTGGCGTCGGGGCGGGCGGCCGCGTCGTTCCCCGTGGCGGAGCGGCTGGAGCGGCGCTTCGAGCGGCGCGCGGCGGAGCGGCCGGAGGCGCCCGCGCTGAGCTTCGAGGGAGCGACGCTGGCGTACGGGGAGGTGAACGAGCGCGCGAACCGGCTGGCGCACCGGCTGCGGGCGCTGGGGGTG
>NZ_DATIND010000067.1 GCF_035474595.1 Longimicrobium sp. | reverse complement strand
GGGCGCCCCACCCCTGTGTACATCCGCGGCGGCGCCGCGTTCCGTGCCTCCCTACGGGCGCGGCGCCCGCCCGGTTGCAGGTGCATGGACCGCGCTGTCGTATAGACAGATGTTTCGATGTCCAAGCAGGCGCAAGGGTTTCATCGCCGGCCGGAAAGACCCGGCCGGGAGACGCCTCAGACGTGGTCGGCCACGCCCTTCAGCCCGGCCTGCCGCGCGCAGTTGGCGCAGCAGAAGATCTCGTTGTTTCCCTCCACGCCGTGCCCGATCACCTTGCAGCCGCAGTGCGCGCACACCGGCGCCAGCTTGTGGATGGCGCATTCGAAGCTGTCGAACACGTGGCGATTCCCCGCCGCGATCACCTCGAACGACAGGTAGTAGTCGTTCCCGCACACCTCGCACTTCGCCATCTTCCCCTCCCCCGGCCGGTTGCCATCCTCCCCACTGCGGACGGGTTAGCTGCGCGGCGGGAAGCGTGCCAGCGACGCGTCCTCCTCCCTCAAACAAACAGCATCACCCGGAGGAGCGGAGGAAACGGAGAAGGATCGAACTCCTCCGTTTCCTCCGTTCCCTCCGTGTGATGCCGTCTTTTCCCTTGGCGATGTTCAGCGTCGTCCGAGCTTCGCCACCAGCCAGTCCGCCAGCGCGCCGAGGACCTGCGGGTCCACGCTGCCCGAGGGGAGGCTGGCGTAGCCGGAGGGCATTCCGCTCGGGTCGTGGACCATCAGGTGGTTCAGCTCCGGGAAGACGCGCACGGTCACGTCGCGGTTGCCGCCCGCGCGGATGGCGGCGGCCAGCTCCGGCGCCTGGTCGGCCGTCACCTGGCGGTCGGTGGCGCCCTGCAGGATGAGCACGGGCTGGCGCACGCGGCGCGCGGTGGGGAGCGGATCGTACTCCAGGAACCACTTCATCCACGGCAGCACGGCGGCCATCGAATCCACCATCACCCTCCCCTGGCGGTACGTGGAATCCCGCTGCGCCTGCGTCAGGCTGGTGTCCGCGTCCAGCGGCGTGCGCAGCTGGTACTCCAGGATGCGCCGCCCGCCGCGGCTGGGGCCGGCGATGAGCACGGCGGCGCGCAGCCGCGGGTCCGCCGCCGCCACGATGGGCCCGATGATCCCGCCCTCGCTGTGGCCCACGACGGCGATGCGGTCGGGGTCGATCTCCGGGCGCGTGCGCAGGTACGCCACCGCCGCGGCGATGTCGGTCGCGAAGTCGGCCGAGGTGGCGGTCGCGGCGTCGCCCTCGGAGGCGCCGAAGCCGCGGTCGTCCATCCGCAGCACGGCGATGCCGCGGCGGCCCAGCGTGTCGGCCACCTGCCGGAAGATGCGGTAGCCGCGCACCATGGGGATGGCCTCGTCGCGGTCCTCCTGCCCCGAGCCGGTGATGGTGACCACGGCGGGGACGCGGCCGCCGCGCTCCCTGGGCAGGGTGAGCGTCCCCGCGAGCCGGAAGCCGCCGGGGTGCGGGACGCGCACCTCCTCGGCGGTGTACGGCGCGCCCGCGGGGGCCGAGTAGTCCGGCCGCGGCATTCCCAGCGAGCCGGGGTTGGCCACGCGCTCGATGACCAGCTGCTGCGAGGAGACGGAGGCGCCCAGCAGCCGCCCCGCCGCGTCGGTCCGCGCGCGCGCCTCGACGGTCCCGATGGTGACGACCACGCTGTCGGCGCCGGTCCGCCGCACCCGTGCGGGCACGGCCTGCGTGGTGCCGACCACGAAAACGGGGACGCTGGCGCTGTCGCCGCCCATCGCGCGCGCCCGCATCATCACCTGCTCCAGCAGCAGCGCGGACGGGTTGACGATGGGGACGGCGCCGCGCGCGCCGTGCACCGTCTGCACCAGGTGCTGCGGGCCGGCGTCGATGGTGGTGCGCGCGCTGTCGCCCATCCACGCGACGGTGATGTGCTGCTGCGGCGGCACCGTGTCCGACGCCCCCGTCCAGGCGCGCATCTCCACGCCGGTGACCGAGGCGTCCGGCGAGGTCCGCAGCTGGTAGACGACGCGCGCGCGCCCCTTCACGCCCAGCTCCACGTCCACCCCCGCAGGCGTGCGGGTGAAGCGCTCGACCGCCTGCGTGTCCGCGCCCACGCGCAGCACGAACGCGCCGCGGTCCGTCGCCTGCGCCCGCGCCGCGCCCGGCGCCATCGCGATCGCGGCGGCCGCGGTCATCACGACGACCGCGGCCGTCACGATGCGGGCCATGCGTCTGGAGATCATGTTCGGATCATCCCGTTGGGTGTTGGCTTCGTGACTCCGTCTGGTCGTGCGCGCAGGGTCTGGCGGTGCGTTTCCGATGCGCCCGCGCCGCCCTCTCCCCGCGCCTTGGAGCGCTCGCCCTCTCCCGTTCCGGGCGAGGGGGCTGTCCAGCATCGGCGCGGCCTGCAAACTATGCTCGCGCATATACTTCCCCGTGCCGGTGATGCGGGAAAGCTACCTCTCCCGGTACGGGAGAGGTGGACGGCCTGAGCCGGCCGGAGAGGGCGCGATGCCGGCGAGCGCGCCTACTGCCATCCCCATCCCCATCCTCATCCTCATCGCCATCCCCGGCTCACCCCGCGCGGTGGGCGGACTCGCGGCGCCAGGCGACGTAGGAGTAGACGACGGGCACCAGCCCCGCCGCGCCCATCGCGGCGATGGGAACGGCGGGGCAGAACGGCTCGGGGAGGAACGCCGCCGCCGCGACCGCCAGCCCCGCGAGCACGAACACGCGCCCGCCCACGCGGTGCGTCTCGCGCCAGACGCGCTCGCTCTCCAGCGTCCACGGTGTGCGGATACCCATCCACCAGTTGGAGCGGATGCGCGGCAGGTAGTTGCCGATGGCCGCCAGGAACAGCCCCATCCCCACCAGCACGGACCGCGTCATGTCGAGCTTCCACCCCAGCGCCGAGCCGAGCGCCACCGTCTGGATCCACCCCAGGAACAGCACCACGAGCATGACGATGAGGCCCATCTCGTCGCGGAACTTGTCCCAGTGCGCGCGCCGCGGGTCGATGCGCGGCAGCAGGTGCAGCAGCAGGGCGATGCCGGTGGCGATGGCGGGAAAGAGGAAGGCCGACGCGGGCCCGCCCCAGCCGTCGGCCTGTCCGCGCACGTTCCAGTGCGTGGGGATGCGCGCCGGCAGCCGCGGATAGGCCACGGCGGCGAAGACCCAGAGCGCCGCGAGCAGCGCGGCGGTGATCCAGCGGTTCTTCATGGCTCCCTCCCGGTTCCGAAGAGCTCCATCATCTCCTGCAGGAACTCCTGGAAGACGGTGCTCTCGAGCGAATAGATGAGGCTGCGGCCGTTGCGCTCGGCCTTCACCAGCCCCGCGTCCTTCAGCACGGCCAGGTGGTGCGACACCGACGCCGCGGTCATGGGAAACCGCGCGGCGATCTCGCCGGCCGCCAGGTCGCCCTTCCGCAGCGCCTTCAGGATCTCGCGCCGCGTAGGGTCGGCCAGCGCGCGCATGGTGGTGTCGAGCATCCGCCCCGCAATCCGACGTTTAGACCATCGTCTATTAGACGTACGTCTAAATGTTAGGGGCGGTTTCACGGCAGGGCAAGGGAGATGATAACTGGGAGAAGATGGAGATGCGGGGAGATGGCGAAGCCTGCGGTGCGTTTCCGACGCCTCGCGCCCTCTCCCCGCGCCTTGGAGCGCTCGCCCTCTCCCGTTCCGGGCGAGGGGGCGGCCCTGGCGTCGGCGCGGCCTGCTGCCTTCGGCCCGCACCCAAGCTTTCGGCGTGACGGATGCCCGGGAGGGCGGGCAGGATGCATCCCATTCTGCACCAATGCTGTCCAGCTACCTCTCCCGGTACGGGAGAGGTGGACGGCCTCGGCCGGCCGGAGAGGGCGCGAGGCGGCGGACGCGCACGAGTGCCTGTCCCCCGGCCGAACCCGCCGTCCGTCACCTCGCGCCCGCCATCACCGCGCTTGTGATCCCCCGGCCGCGCAACCACATTCGTCCCACCTTCCGATCTCCATCTCCATCCCCACCCGCATCCCCGCCCGCCGTGTCCGCCACCGCACCCGCCGCAGACGCATCGCCGCGCTCTCCGTCATCTCCCAGACCGTCGCTGGTGCGCGGGCTTACGCTGCTGGGGACGGTGGCGCTGTGCGTGGGGAACATGGTGGGGACGTCGGTCTACACGCTGCCGGCGTCGCTGGCGCAGGCGGTGGGGCCGCTGGGGACCGTGGCCTGGGCGGTGACGGCGGCGGGATACCTGTTCGTGGCGCTGGTCTACGCCAGCCTGGGCGCGCGCTACCCGCTCACCGGCGGCCCGTACGTGTTCGCGCGCGAGGCGTTCGGCGAGTACGCGGGGTTCCAGGCGGTGTGGAGCTACTGGATCAGCTGCGTGATCGGCAACGCGGGAATCGTGACCGCCGTGGTGGGCTACGCGGTCGGCTTCTCGCGGCCGCTGGCGGAGAGCGTGGGGCTGCAGTTCGCGCTGGCGCAGGCGCTGCTCTGGGGGCTGTGCCTGCTGAACGTGCTGGGGGTGAAGCAGAGCGCGCGGCTGCAGATCGCGGTGATGTGCACCAGCGCCATCCCCATGCTCGTGGTGTCGCTGGCCATGCTGCCGCACGCGCGGATGGCCAACTTCGCGCCCTTCGCCCCGCACGGCTGGGGATCGCTGGCGGCGGGCGCCGCGCTGGTGGTGTGGGCGTACAGCGGCGTCGAGTCGGCCACCGTCCCCGCGGAGGAGGTGCGGGAGCCCGGACGCACCATCCGCCGCGGCACGCTGCTGGGGTACGCGGTGGCCACCTGCATCTTCCTGGTCGCGGCGATCGCGGTGACGGGGGCGCTGCCGAACGCCGAGATCGCGGCCAGCGCGCGACCCATCGCCGTGGCCGCGGGACGCACGCTGGGCGGGTGGGCGGAGACGGCGATCGGCGTCTTCGCCATCGCGGCGGGGGTGGGAACGCTGAACGGGTGGATCCTGATGTCGGGGCGCATCCCCTTCACCGCGGCGCGCGACGGGATCTTCTTCCGCGGGCTGGGGCGGGTGCATCCGCGCTTCCGCACGCCGCACGTGGGGCTGGTCGCGGGAACGGCGGTGTCCAGCGCGATGCTGCTCCTCTACTTCTCGCGCTCGCTGCTGGGGGTGTTCAACTTCATCGTGCTGCTGGCGGTGCTCACCACCCTCATCCCGCACCTGTACGCCGCCGCGGCGGAGATGATGCTGGCCCGCCGCGACCCCGCGCGCTACACCCCGCGCGAGCGCCGCCGCGCGCAGACCGCCGGAGGCATCGCCTTCGTCTTCGTCCTCTACACCGTCTACGGCGTGGGGCCGGAGGTGGTGCTCTGGGGCTTCCTGGTCCTCCTCGCCGGCACCCCGCTCTACATCTTCTTCGCCACCCGGAAGCCCGAGGGCGCGGCCACCATCCCATCTCCCGCGCCGCCGTCGTCCTGAGCCGTCCCCGCGCTGCGCGCATCCAGGAAGGATGAAAGGAGATCGGCCGTGAGCGCCGATGCCACGGAATGAGCGGATCAGCCTCGCGCGGTTTGCGAGGCTTCCCGTCGTTGTTGCTGCGACTTCAGTCGCCGGTGAGGGAGCCGGGGCGACTTCGCTGAAGCAGGGGAAGCCCCGATGCATCTCCCTGGCTGACGTGCGAGGACGCTATAGATCCTTCGGCCTGCAAATGCCTGCGCGGATGCCGGTTGCGGTGTGGCCGGCCTCAGGATGACGTCCCCTTTGGTCTCTTTGCACATGAGAAACGGAGGCAGCGGAGAAATCCTCCGCTGCCTCCGTTTCCTCCGTGTGAACCCTTCCGTTCTCAGCCGTCGCCCTGCTGCGTGGGGAGGGTGAAGAAGAAGGTGCTGCCGCGCCCGGGCGAGCTGTCCACCCAGATGCGCCCGCCGTGCGCGTCCACGATCCCCTTGGCGATGGCCAGGCCCAGCCCCAGCCCCAAACCGCCGCCGCGCTGTCCCTGCCAGAAGCGCTCGAACAACCGCGGCAGGTCGTGCGGATCGACCCCCGGCCCGGTGTCGGCCACGTAGAAGCCGACGGCCGCGTCGCCGCTGCGCGCCGCGCCGATGGTGACCGAACCCCCGCCGGGCGTGAACTTCAGCGCGTTCCCCAGCAGGTTCGACAGCACCTGCAGCAGCCGCGCGCGGTCCGCGCGCACGTCGGGAACGTCGGCGCCGGCGTCCACCGTCAGCGCGATCCCCTTCTCCGAGGCCAGGCCGTGGTACATCTCCGCCGCGGCGTGCATGGCCTTGGCCGGCTCCACGCGGTCCAGGTGCAGCACCCGCGCGCCCGACTCCAGCGCCACCACCTCCACCAGGTCGTGGATCAGCGACCCCATCTGCTCGGCGGCGTTGCGGATGGTGCGCACCTGCTGCCGCTCGCGCTCGTTCCAGCGCTCGGCGTCGCTGTACTCGTCCAGGATGATGGCGGCCAGGAGCACCGCGTTCAGCGGGTTGCGCAGGTCGTGGCTGACCACGGCCAGCACCTCCTCGCGCGCCCGGGTGGCGGCGCGGGCGGCGTGGTAGAGCCGCGCGTTGTCCACCGCCAGCGCCGCGCGCCGCGCGATCTCGCCCGCCAGCGCCAGGTCGTCGGGCCCGTACGCCTCGCCGGGGCCGCGGACCAGGGTGATGACCCCCAGCGTGCGCCCGCGCGCCTGCATGGGCACCACCAGCGCCGACTCGGCGCCCATCGCCCGGGCCTCGGAGCGCTGCACGGGGTCGGGGAAGGCGGCCTCCAGCACTTCGTCCGTTCCCGCCAGCAGCGCGGGAAGGCCGGTGCGCAGCGCCACGCACACGGGGTTGGGCCCGGCCGGGTCCAGCGGCACGCGGTGCAGCGTTTCCTCCAGCGGCCCGCCGAGCGCCGGGTCGGCGTGGGCGATGCCGCAGGCGCCCAGGCGGCCGTCGTCGTGCACGTGCACCACGCACCAGTCGGCCACCCGCCCCGCGGCGGCGCGGGCCAGCCGGCGGAGCATCTCCTCCACCTCCAGCTCGCCCGAGAGCGCCTCGCCCACGGCGGCCAGCAGGTGCTCGCCCGCCTCGCTGCGGTGGCGCTCCTCCACGTCGTGGAAGAACACCGAGACGCCGTCGCCCGTGGGAAAGGCCAGCAGCTCGATCCACCGCCCCAGCTGCGGCGAGAGCACCTCCACCCGCTCCACGCGGCGCCCCTCCATGGCCCCGCGCAGCGCCGGCTCGGCGGGCGAGCCGGCGGCGTCGGGAAACGCCTCCCAGAAGCCGCGCCCCAGCAGCCCGGCGCGCTCGCGCCCCCACAGCCGCTCGGCGCTCCCGTTCACGTAGGTGAAGCGCCACGCCGGGTCCAGCGAGTAGAAGCCGTCGGTGGTGGCCTCGAGCACCGCCGCCAGCCGCTGGTGCGCCTCCTCGGCCGAGCGGCGGGCGGCGTGCTCGGCGGCGGCGCGGCTTTCGGCCTCGTCGGCGCGGCGGCGCTCGGTCACGTCGCGCAGCAGCCAGCGCAGCGCGGGGCCGTCAGGCCCCGGGTGCGCCGCCGCCTCGACCGTGCAGGCCACGCGCACCGGGTCGCCGTCGCGAGGAACCAGCGTCACCTCGAAGCTGTCCACGCGGTGGCCGCGGGCGGCGCGGTTCACCTGCTCGCGGAAGCCGCGCACCTCGTTCCGGGCGACGAACACCGAGAGCGGCTTGCCGGGAAACGAGCGCTCGGCCACCGCCAGCAGCGCGGCGGCCGCGCGGTTGGCCTCGCGCACGGTGCCGTCGGAGCCGGTGACCAGGTAGGGATCGGGGGCAAAGTGGAAGAGGTCGGCGTAGCGCTGGCGCTCGGCCTCGACCAGGAGCTGCGTGGCGGCCAGCGTCTCGTTCTGGGCGCGCAGCTCCTCGTCGCTCACCTCCAGCTCCTCGAGCGCCGCCAGCAGCTCGTCCACCGCCTCGCCCAGCACGGAATCGCCCGCGCGGCCGGATTCCTCCACGCGCCGGCGGAGAACGGCCACGCGCGCGCGCGCGTCGTTGATGCGGGCCTGGAAGGGAGGCTCGAAGTTCATTCGGTCAGGTTCCTGCGTGCACGTCCGAACGGAATCACCGTGCCAGGTCCGCGAACGCCGCCGCGGGGATCGGATGCTCGGAGCCCGCCGCCGCGACGGCGCTGTCCATCTCCCCCGGCTCCAGGGGGTCCACCGTACCGCCGGGGAACGGGGGCGCCGCCGCTGCGGCTTCGCGCAGCCGGTCCATCCGCGACCACAGGTGGCGCCGGAGCGCCTCGACCCGCTCGATCCGCTCCCGGATCTGCGCTCGCCGCGCGGCGACCATCTCGTGAAGGGTGTGCAGATCCTGGCGGCTGATCGTATCCATCCGTCCGGGCGGTTCGGGGCCGGGGAGAATACCGGCAGAGTCGACGCAAAGCATGATGCAGCAGAAGATTGCAGCTTACCGGAGGAAACAAGTGGACGCCATCGGGAGGATGAGAAGCCTGTCGGGAAATTTCCGGACAGGGGATGCTACGCGCGCGGCTCGGACCCTGCTCCACGGACCGCAAAACGCAGTGGCGCAGCGCCTCTGATCCTTCCCCCGCGCGGGGAATCCGGAGCAATCCGGCCGCGGCTTGGCCCGGAGCCGGCATCCCCCCGGATCCGCGCCCGCTTTCCCGCGGCGCGGTTCCGGCAGGAACGGATGAGGGCGGCCCGCTGTCCAGAGTTTGCAAAAAGTTGAGGGCCGCCGCAAGAGGATCGTGCGGCCGAATCGCACCTCCCGGGATCCAGGGAGGAAAAGCGCGGAGAGGGGACGGGGAGGAGGCGGATGAGCGAGAAGGGCTCCTGGCCGGTGGGCGGCGGCGAAACCGGCGCGCTGATCCGGGCGCGCGACTGGTCCGGGACGCCGCTGGGCCCGGTGGAGGCGTGGCCGCCGGGCCTGCGCACGGCGGTGGACATCATGCTCGGCTGCCCCCAGCCCACCTCGGTGATCTGGGGGCCCGGGCACGTGCAGCTGTACAACGACGCGTACCTCCCCGTCGCCCAGGACCGCCACCCGGCCATCTTCGGCGCGCGCGCGCTGGAAAGCTGGCCCGACGCCCGCGAGCTGCTGGCGGGCGTGCTGGCCGGGATCCTGGCCGGCGGCCCCGCGGTGCAGGCCGAGAACCAGTCCTTCCCGCTCCGCGGCGCCGGTGGTACGGCGGACGAGCGCGTGTTCACCTTCACCTTCTCGCCGGTCCACGACGAGAGCGGCGCGGTGGGCGGCGTGTTCCACCACGTGGTGGAGACCACCGCCGCGGAGCGCGCGCGCGCCGGGCTGCGGGAAAGCGAGGAGCGCTTCCGCGTGCTGGTGGAGGCCACCGCGCAGGCGGTGTGGGAAACCGACGACCGCGGCGAGGTGGTGGCCGACTCGCCCAGCTGGCGCGCGTACACCGGGCAGAAGCCGGGCGAGGCGCTGGGCCAGGGCTGGCTGGACGCCGTGCACCCCGACGACCGGGCGTACGCCGGGCGGCAGTGGCGCGAGGCGGTGCGCGCCGGAACGGCGCTGGACACCGAGTACCGCCTGCGGCGCGCGGACGGCGGCTGGCACTGGACCAACGTGCGCGCCGCCCCGCTGCGCCGCCCCGACGGCTCGGTGGCGCGGTGGGTGGGGATGAACATCGACGTGACCGCCCGCCGCGAGGCCGAGGCGGCGCTGCGCGAAAGCGAGGAGCGGCACCGGCTGATCGTGGCCGGCGCGCGCGACTACGCCATCCTGACCTTCGACCCCCAGGGGCTGGTCACCAGCTGGTCGCCCGGCGCCGAGGCGGTGTTCGGCTGGGCCGCCGCCGAGGCCCTGGGGCAGCCCATCGACATCACCTTCACCCCCGAGGACCGCGCGGCCCGCGCGCCCGACGCCGAGCGCGCGCTCGCCGCCCGCGACGGGTCGGCCCCCGACGTGCGCTGGCACCAGCGCAGCGACGGCTCGCGGGTGTTCATCGAGGGCACCACCCGCGCGCTGCACGGAGAGGACGGCGGGGTGCGCGCGTTCCTGAAGATCGGGCAGGACGTGACGCACCGCCGCCGCATGGACGAGGCGCTGCGCGAGCTGAACGAAACGCTGGAGCGGCGCGTGAGCGAGCGCACCGCCGAGCTGGCGCGCGCCAACGAGGAGCTGCGCGCCGCGCGCGCCGAGCTCACCATCACCAACGAGGTGCTCAGCACCCAGATCACCGAGCGCGAGCAGGCCAGCCAGGCGCGCGGCGAGCTGATGCGGCGCCTGGTGGGCGCCGAGGAGCGCGAACGGCTGCGGCTGTCGCGCGAGCTGCACGACTCGGTGGGGCAGGTGGTGACCGCGCTGCTGCTGGGGCTGAGGGCGCTGGAGCGCGACGCGGGCGGCATCCCCGCGCGCCTGGGCGACCTGGAGCGCCTGGGCGAGCAGATCGCCCGCGAGATCCACCACGTGGCCGCCGCGCTGCGCCCCCCCGCGCTGGACCGGCTGGGGCTGCGCCGCGCCCTCGAGGCGCACCTGGAGGAGTGGGCCGCGCGCTACGGCATCGCCTGCGACTTCCACGCGGTGGGGATCGACGGCGAGCGCTTCGAGCCCGAGATCGAGACCACGCTCTTCCGCGCGGTGCAGGAGGGGCTGACCAACGTGGCGCGGCACGCGGGCGCCGGAGCCGTGAACCTGGTGCTGGAGCGGAGGTCGGGAATGGTGGGGGTGATCCTGGAGGACGACGGGCGGGGCTTCGACGTGGAGGCGGGGATCGAGGCGGCCGCGCACGCCCGGCGGATGGGGCTGCTGGGGATCCGCGAGCGCGTGGGGATGCTGGGGGGCACGGTGGAGATCGAGTCGGCGCCGGGGTCGGGAACCACCCTCTTCGTGCGCCTTCCCGCCCGCGCCGGGCGCGACGAAGCGGCGGGGGAGGAGGAGGAGGGATGACGCTGCGCATCGTGCTGGCCGACGACCACGAGGTGGTGCGCAGCGGGCTGCGCGCGCTGGTCGACGGCACCACGGGGATGGCCGTGGTGGGCGAGGCGCGCGACGGCGCCGAGGCGGTGCGCCGCGCCTGCGAGCTGCGCCCCGACGTGGTGGTGATGGACGTGTCCATGCCGCTGCTGGACGGGGCCGAGGCCACCGAGCGCATCTGCCGCGAGTGCCCCGCGGTGCGGGTGCTGGCGCTCACCATGCACGAGGACCGCGGCCACCTCACGCGGCTGCTGCAGGCGGGCGCGTCGGGCTACCTGCCCAAGCGCGCCGCCGCCGACGAGCTGGTGCGCGCCATCCAGGTGGTGGCCGGCGGGGGCACCTACGTGGACCCGCTGCTGGCCGGCAGCCTGCTGGGCGGCGCCGCCGGGCAGCCCGCGCGCCGCGGCGCCGCCGAGCCCGGGCGCCTGAGCGAGCGCGAGGAAGACGTGCTCCGCCGCATCGCCTGGGGCGCCAGCAACAAGGAGATCGCCACCGAGCTGGGGATCAGCACCAAGACGGTGGAAACCTACAAGGCCCGCATCGCCGAGAAGCTGGGCCTGCGCAGCCGCACCGACATGGTCCGCTACGCCGTGCAGCGCGGGTGGCTGGCGTAGCTGCCGGATTGCACGATCGATCCCCGAATTCGCGATCAGGTGAAGTCACTGTGACGGCGGCGAGCGGGGATCCGGTACCGTGCGCCCTGGACTGCGGCGCGGCGCCGCATGGGTGAGGCGGGTCGGTGTTGGCCTTTGCCACGTCGCCACGTCATCTACGCTCGATAACCCAACAGGCCCTTGACGACAATAACCTCCTGAATGATAATTGGGCACCCTTACACTTACGGGGAGGAGCAAGCTTGGATGTCCAGGCTCCGAGATGCCGCTGTATCACTGGTTTCTTCGCGCTCGTAGCCCGCACGCCAGACGAGCCGTCGCCAACCCTGCTCCGGACCTGCGCGTCGCCCCGTGTGCATCTCGATGCGGATGATTGCACGCCGCGTCCGCCCGATCTCGATCGCCGCCTCGCCATCAGCGTCTCCCGCGCACGAAGCAACCTTGTGATTCCAAGCGTCTGAACGCTCCAGCTGAGCGCTGCTCGATGATCTCGTCAGCCGCCAGGCCAGTGTTGCACCGCTGCCAGTGTGGAGAGGAGATCGCGCGGAATCCACGCGGAGAATGGGTACGAGAACGAGTGAAAGGCTCGACACTACGTCGCGCCTGATGGAACTTCACGCACGAAGGGGGATACAGATGCGGCGATTTTTCGTTCGCCCGCCGCGCGGCATGAGTTCGCGCGGGATCGGTCTCGCGGTTTGCGGGATCGCGCTGATACTGAACGCTGCATGCTCGGATTCGGTCACGGGAGATGAGGCGCGACCGGGTGCGCCACGGATGACCGGAACGGAGTTCCAGCTGGAGGGTGTCACGGCCACCGAGTGCCAGTACGGGGGCGAGTACCCGAACTGCAAGCCGGCCCCGACGACCTCGGGCGACGCGGGCGTCGCGCCTACGCCGGGCAGCGATCCGGCGGCACCGGCCAGCGGAGGCGGCGGCACGAGCCCGCCCCCGGATTCGACGAAGACCACCTGCGATCCGACCACGGACCCGAACTGCGAGCAGCCGCTTACGAAGACCGATTCCACAACGATCCTGAACGCGATCAGGAACTTCGTCCGTGCCGACACGGCGATCGCGGACACTGCCACCCGCAGGAAGTGCCGCGACATGCGGGAGCAGTTCCTGAGAAGCTTCAACAGCGGGTACGTCTATCGGGGAGGAAGCAACACCACTGGATCTCTGGCACACTACGGCGCGACCTACAATTCGCACATCCACTTCGACCCGTGGGCTCTGGATGCTGCAGTCAACAACGCCACGGACCAACGAGAACTTGCCAACACCGCGCTTCACGAGGCTGCCCACGCCCTCGGCTACTCTCATCCCAACGGCATGAGCGCAACGGGCACCTACACGGACGTCCCCTTCAACCTCTTGCCGCCGGGAGCGGGACCATGCCTGAAATGAAAAGGTACGTTTCCGCCGCGGTCACAGTGATGCTCGCTCTCCTTATCCGCGGAGAGCTCGTCGCACAGGCCGGCGGCGCCGCGTCGAAGGTTGCCGCGCTCAACGCCGTGATCGGCTACCGCGCGAACTGGCTGCGCGATTCCACGAAGTTCGATGCATGCAGCGTCTACCGCACGGTCGGATCGCCCGAGCAGGTTTCCGCCGGGCTGCTCCCCGCCTTTCGCGATCTTCTCGTGGCGCGGGCGGCGCCCTGCGACACGCCGGAGACGGTGGATCCGCGGCGGGAAGTGCGCGTCCTGGTGGATTCGGTGAACCTCGCGGGCCCCAACAGACGAGTGTACCTGACCGTTCGTAGAGGAGAGGAGACGCACCGCGAGGAGTATCAGCTCGTGAATCCGGATGCGTGGGCTGTCGACCGCGTGGTGCTCTCGGGCGCCGTCCGGTTCTACTACGCCCGCCCCGGAGCCGGACCTCCGGCCCCCTGACCGCAAGCGCCTTCACGGCCAGACCTGACGAGCGATGAACACACATCACCTTCCGGACACCCGCCGCGGGCGGGCGTACCGGAAAATGCTGGTGGTTTTCTACGTGGTGTCGATCGCCGGAATCACGCTCACGGTGCGCGAGATCGCCGTGAGACTGATGGACAGCGGGCTCGACGCGAGCCGGCTGCAGGCGGGCTTTCTGGGCTTCACCGCGGTGCAGCTGGCGGCGTGGGGGCTCATCTGCCGGATCGGGTACCGGGGGAGCCGCCGCAGCCTCGCGCCCCCCGCGTGGGCCTATGCCGCCGTCACCCTGCTCTCCTGGGCGGCGATCCTCCTGAACCGGCTCGGCGGATCGTGACGCTGCCGCCCGCCGTCGCCGCGGCGACGGGAGCGATCGCCATCATCCCCTGATCGCGTGCGGTTCTCGTGAAAGTCGGAGGAGCAGGGGAACGTGGTCCCCTGCTCCTCCGCTCTTCATCGCCGTCCCGCCGTGCGGAGCATCACCGCACGATCCTGTCCGCCGCGAGTCCCGCGGGCGGCGGGCGTTCCCGCAGCTCGTGCAGCAACGCCTGCATCTCGCGGCGGAGGTGGCGCTCGGCCTCGGCCACGGAGCGGGCCTCCTCGGCGTGGGCGCGCGCCTCCTCGGCCTGCGCGCGGGCCTCCTCCGCGTATCCGCGCGCCCGCTCGGCATCCGCGCGCGCGGCCTCGGCGTGGGCGCGCGCGTCTTCGGCGACGCGCCGCAGCTCCTCGGCTTCATCGCGCTGCCAATCCCGGTTCTCGCGCCCGGCCTCCTGCGCCCAGCGCCGGCTCTCGCCCCGGGTGCGGTCGTCCTCGGCGGTCTCGCGCTCGTGCTCGGCGTCCACGCGCCCGCTCTCGGCCGAGCGGCGCACCTCCTCGGCCACCTCGCTCTCCTCCTCGGCCGGGCTCCGGCCGTCCTCGCCGGGTGCGCGCATGGTTCCCCCTTCCGTGGCTGGCCCGCCCATCGGGCCGCGAAACGATCGCCTCAGGCCGGCGCGGCCGTCGCCGCGTCGCCCCGCGGCGGCGCCCCACCGTCGCGCCATTCCTCCATCACCAGCACGGCCCCGCGGATCTCCTGGTCGACCCCCACGAACGGGGTGACGGCCACCCGGCAGCGGATGGAGCGCCCGCGGCGGTTCACCGCGTCCAGCAGCACCTCTTCGTACTCGCTCTCGCCGCCAATGCAGGCGCGCACCGCCGCCTTCAGCCGCTCCACCGGCAGGCCGATGTCCAGGTTCTGGAAGGCGTGGCCGCTCACCTCGTCGGCGCGCAGCCCCCACAGGTCCTCGGCCTTGCGGTTCCACACGCGGATGTCCTGCCCGCGGTCCAGCACCACCACCCCCGTGCGCAGCGAGGCCAGGATCGAGGTCATCGACGCGTTCACGTGGTTCAGCTCCAGCGTGCGCCGGTGCATCTCGTCGTTCAGCGTCTCCAGCTCCTCGTTGGTGGACTGGAGCTCCTCGTTCATGGTCTCCAGCTCCTCGTTGGTCGACTGGAGCTCCTCGTTGGTCGTCTCCAGCTCCTCGATGGTGCTCTGCAGCTCTTCGTTGGTGGTCTCCAGCTCCTCGTTGGCGGACTGCAGCTCCTCGAAGGCCGTCTCCAGCTCCTGGTGGGCCTCCTGCAGGTCGCTGTTCAGCCGGTGGCTCTGGGTCACGTCGACGAACGCGACGCTGATCCCCAGCAGCGCGCGGGCCTCGCCGAAGAGCGGCGTCACGTGCACGTCGAAGTGGCGGACGTCGCCGTCGGGGGCGGGGAACTCCACCCCGCGCAGCCAGACCGGGCGCTGCTCGGCGCGCACCTGCTCGATGTGCGAGCGCAGCTCCACCGGGCGGTACGAGACGGTCAGGTCCTGCAGCACGCGCCCCTCGTCGCCGGCGGCCAGGTCGAACAGCACGCGCGCCGCGGCGTTCACCAGCACCACGTTCCCCCCCAGGTCCACCACGATCTGCGCGGCGGTCTGCGCGTCGAGCGCCGCGTCGCGCAGCCGGACGCCGCGGGCCAGCTTCTCGGAGCGGTCAGGGCGCGCGGGCGGGCCGATCATCATCAGCCGCTCGCGCAGGTTGGCGCGCGGCGTCCGGCCGAACAGGCGCGCCTTCAGGTCCAGCGGCACGAAAAGGCCGCCCTGGCTGCGCAGCATCTCCGCCTGCCCCAGGAACAGGATCCCCCCGTCGTTCAGCGCGAAGTGCATGCGGCCCACGATGCGCGCCTGGGTGTCGGCGTTGAAGTACATGAGCGTGTTGCGCGACACCAGCAGGTCCAGGTGCGAGATCGGCGCGTCGCGCACCAGGTCGTGCCGCCCGAAGATCACCAGCCGGCGCAGGTCGCCGCGGAAGGCGAAGCGGCTTCCCGAGGGCTCGAAGTACTTCGCCCGCAGCTCCTCGGGCACCGATTCCAGGTCGTCGGCCCGGTAGGTGGCCGCGCGGGCCTGCGCCAGCGCCTCGTCGTCCACGTCGGTGGCGTAGATTTTCACCTCGTCGCGGAAGCGCTCCACCCCCAGCGCCTCGGCCAGCACCATGGCCAGGGTGTACGTCTCCTGTCCGCTGGCGCACCCGGCGCTCCACACCCGCAGCGGGTCGCCGGGGCGCCGGCGCGCGATGAGGCCGGGAAGGTGCTCCTTCACCAGGGTGTCCCACGCCTCGGGGTCGCGGAAGAAGCTGGTGACGTTGATGAGGATGGTGTTGAAGAGCGCCGTGAACTCGGCCGGGTGCGTCTCCAGGTGGTTCCGGTACGCCTCGAACTCCTCGATCCCCACCTCGCTCATCCGCTTGCGCACGCGGCGGCCCAGGGTGGAGCGCTTGTATCCGGTGAAGTCGAACCCGCGCTCGTCGCGCAGGAACTCGAGCAGGCCCTCGAAGGCTTGGTCGGCGGCGGGCTTGGTCATCGGGTCCGGGTGCTGCACGTCGGGTTGCGAACGGCGAGAACGGAATGCCGGGGATGCGGTCAAGAACCCGGCCACCCGCGGCCGCCGCGCGCACGGAAAAGCGGTGGACGAAGTGGCGGGGGTACCGGCGCAATATCCCTGCGCCGCTCGGGCCGTGTCAACCCGCCTGCGGCCCGGTGCGCACGCGACTTGCCACACTTTCCCCTCTGGAGAACGCCGGCGGAACGGACCGGGAAGGGGGGATCTTGGACCAGCGCGACATCATCGTCATCGGCGCGTCGGCGGGCGGGGTGGAGGCGCTGCGCGAGCTCGCGGCCGGGCTGCCGGCGGACTTCCCCGCGGCGATCTTCGCCGTCATCCACTTTCCCCCGTACGGAACCAGCTTCCTTCCCGAGATCCTGACCCGCTCCGGGGCGCTTCCCGCGCGGCATCCGAAGGATGGCGACGCGGTGACGCCGGGAACCATCTGCGTGGCCCCGCCGGACCGGCACCTGCTGCTGGAGCCGGGGGTGGTGCAGCTTTCCCCCGGCCCGCGCGAGAACGGGCACCGCCCCGCGGCCGACCCGCTCTTCCGCACCGCGGCGCGGGCGTACGGGCGGCGGGTGATCGGGGTGGTGCTCACCGGCAACCTGGACGACGGCACCGCCGGGCTGGCCGCGGTGGCCCGGCGCGGCGGCGTTACCGTGGTGCAGGACCCCGCCGACGCGGCGCACCCGGGAATGCCCAGCAGCGCGCTGGCCAACGTGCGGGTGGACCACGCGGTGCCGCTGGCGGAGATGGCGGCGCTGCTGCAGCGCCTGGTCGCGGAGCCCGTCCCCGCCCCCCGCGAGGAGCGCGTGGGCGACGAGCTGGACTTCGAGGCCGACATCGCCGAGATGGAGCCGTACGCGCTGCACGCCGACATCCGGCCGGGGCGCCCCAGCGGCTTCAGCTGCCCCGAGTGCCACGGCGTGCTGTGGGAGATCCAGGACGGCGAGCTGGTGCGCTTCCGCTGCCGCGTGGGGCACGCCTTCGGCCCCGAGACGCTGCTGGCCGAGCAGACGCAGGAGGTGGAGACGGCGCTGTGGACCGCGTTCCAGGCGCTGAAGGAGCGGGCGGCGTTCGCGCGGAAGATGGCGAAGAAGATGGAGTCGCGCGGGAACGAGTTCTCGCGCCGCCGCTTCATGGACCAGGCCGCCGAGGCCGACCAGCGCGCCTCGGTGATCCGCGAGGTGCTGCGCGGCGGCGGCCGCCAGACCATTCCCCAGCAGGTGGCCAACGCGGGCGAGGGGATGGATTAGGCGGGAAGCTCCATCCTGCGCTGGATAGAGCTGCGGCCGCGCGGAACTGGCATTCCGCGCGGCCGCAGCACATGATCGTTCGATGTGAGCGAATCGAAACGACGCTCAGCCCTTCGCCGATTCCGGGACCATCTCCAGGGCCAGCCCTCCGCGGAGCCGGTAGATGCGGAAGTGGTGATCGAGGGTGAAGATCCGGCGCAGGCCCTGCGTTTCCGCGGTGACCATCAGCGACGCGTCCGCCAGGTCCATCGGAGTGTCGCGGTACTTTTCCATCAGCTCGGCGGCCCGGTCGGTCTCCTTACCCGAGAGATCGTGCAGACTCAGGAACCCGCGGCGACGCAGGCTCCAGAGCTGGGCCTGGTACGTGTAGCCTCCCGCCTTCCCGAGCAGGTACATGGCCTCCGTAAAGCACGGCCACGTCGTCAGCAAGCCAGGAGGCAGCTCGCCCGACGTTCGCACGCAACGCGTGTGATACGGATCGTCCTCGTCCAGCAATGCGACGATCGCACCGGCGTCGGTGAGCGTCACTGCCGCCGCCGCGCCTGCTTCTCCAGCATCCCCGCGGCGAACTGCTCGCCCGTCCGTACCGACATCCGCGCTCCGCCCGGCACGTGCTCGCTGCTGTGAAGCACGCCGATGAAGTCCGCGAGCTGGTCCGCGAGCGTCTCCGGCGAGTCGGTGTCCGCCGCACCGTTGGTGGAAGGCGCGTCCGGCTCGGGCTGAAGGCGCTCCAGCAGGAGCTCCTCGGCCAGAAGGTCCGGCGTGGTGCCCCGCGCCTGGGCCGCGTCGGCCAGCAGCGACTCGGTATTCGGTGAGAGATGGATGCTCACGTTCACCTCCTTGTGACGGGCCGCCGATTCCGGCAGCCACCCTGCCCGCGTACGCTGCAGAAATATGTCACTCCGCAGGCCCCGCACCAACCCGTGTCTTCGCACGAGCGGGATCGGCGTCACCCCGCGCGGCCGAGCTTCGTGACGATGCGGAACTCGTCGGGGGTGACGGGCTGGACGGAGAGGCGGCTCTTGTTGATCACCAGCATCTTCTCCAGCCCGGGCGTCCGGCGCAGCTCGTCCAGCGTGATCACGCGCGGGAAGCGCTCCTCGAACTCCACGTCCACCATGTACCAGCGCGGGTCGTCGTCGCCGGCCCTGGGGTCGAAGTACTCGCTCGCGGGGTCGCGGGCGCTGGGGTCCGCGTAGCCGCGGCTGGCCACGCGCGCCAGCCCCGCCACGCCCGTGGGGTCGGCGTTGCTGTGGTAATACAGGACGGGGTCGCCGGGCCGCATCTCGTCACGCATGAAGTTGCGCGCCTGGAAGTTGCGCACGCCCTCCCAGAACGTCTTCCCGTCGCGCGCCAGGTCGTCGATCGAATAGACCTCGGGCTCGCTCTTCATCAGCCAGTGCTTCGCCATCCCGCTCTCCCGTTGCCGTTCATCTCCCGTCCTCGCCCGCCGACATTCTGGCTCCTTCGATGGACGCGGGGCAAGTGAACGGGAGATTCGAGGGCGCGATCGATCCCCATCTCCCGAATTACGATCTTTGGCCCGATCGGGATGGAGATGTAGCCGATGGTGACGCGTGCAAGGATGAAGGGAAGGCGCGGAACGGGCGCTCCGTGCGGCCGAATGGCGCGTTTCTGCCGAAGTGTTGCATCATCTCCGGAAGCCGCCTTTCTTTGGTGATCCCGATGCACGGACAAGCACGAGTTGTCCGGGAGTGATACGCCTGCTCGCCGGAGGCCCCATGCGGACGAAGACCGACGGAGCGCTGCCCCGCTGCCACAGCGGGTACCTGGGATCGGGCAACCGCACGCGCGGAGGTTGACCGGGGGGCGGACAGGCGATCCATTCTCCCGGTCCGCCGTTCCGGTTTTCATCCCCAGCCCCGACCTGCCGTGAGCACCCAGCCGGCGAAGGACCCCTGGATCCAGAGGCCGCGGCCGCGCCCCGAAGCGCGGCTGCGGCTTCTGCTGCTGCCGCACGCGGGCGGCGGCGCGTCGATGTTCCGCGGCTGGACCGACGCCCTGCCGCCCGACGTGGAGGTGTGCCCGGTGCAGCTCCCCGGGCGCGAGAACCGCATGATGGAGAAGGCGTTCGACCGCATGGACCCGCTGGTCGAGACGCTGGCCGGGGTGCTGGAGCGCTGGCGCGACCTGCCGTACGCGGTGTTCGGCCACAGCAACGGCGCCGCGGTCGGCTTCGAGCTGGCGCGGCGGGCCCGGCGCACGGGCACGCCGGGGCCGGTGCACCTGTTCGCCTCGGGCCGCCGCGCGCCCGACATCCCCTCGCGCCTTCCCGACGTGGCCGCGCTCCCGGACGCGGAGATGATCGAGGAGCTGTCCCGGCTGGGCGGGATCCCGCGCGAGGTGACCCAGCACCCCGAGCTGATGCAGCTGCTCCTTCCGCTGCTGCGCGCGGACATGGCGCTGATCGAGACGTACGAGTTCCGCGAAGAGCCGCCGCTCCCCATCCCCATCACCGTGTACACGGGCCTCTCGGACCCGCGCGTCACGATGGACGAGGCCGAGGCATGGGCGCGCCACACCGCGGCGGGCTACCGCATCCGCACCTTCCCCGGCGACCACTTCTACCTGGCCGGGGGGAGTGGATCGGTGCTCGCCGCGCTCTCCGCGGACCTCCGCGGCGTCATCGCGGGGTTGTGATCCTCCCCGCGAGGCCCTCCCCGCGAGGCTTAGGCCGCGTACCCCCTCCCGATAACGGGGCCCGATAACGGGAGGGGGTAACTTCAATCGGGGCGCTCGGATGGTGGCGCATGCCGCGCCGCTGGCGTGATGCGTGGCCCATCCTCGGGCATTGCCGCACGATCCGCAGCCTCCCCGCGGTTAGTTCTCCCCTCCCCCGCGGAGCGGGCGGAGGGGCCGGGGGAGGGGGCCAGCCAGGCGAGTAAGATGCATCCTTAACACTCTGCAGTCTCTTCGCACGCTGAGTCTCGCACTCAGCACTCAGCACTCAGCACTCAGCACTCAGCACTTGGGACTTGGGACTCAGCACTTAGGACTTAGGACTTAGGACTCAGGAGGACTCAGACTCAGCACCCCATCTCCCAACTCGTCCCCTCCACTTGCGCCAACTCGTTCGCGTGTCGAGATTTCGGGCAACTCCTCCCATCTCCCTGCATTCTCCCGCAGTCCCCCTCCATGACTCAGCCGACCGTCGAGACGCCGGGGACGGAGCAGCTCCCGATCGCCGACCTGCACGTGGCCGCGCCGCCGCCCGAGCCGCCCACAACGCTGGGACAGACGCCGCACGAGCCCACGGTTCGCCCCTGGGAGCTGGAGCTGCTGATCTCCGGCGCGCTCGTCTTTTCCATGCTGCAGATCCCCGGGCAGCTGGACGGGTGGTTCTACCGCATGCAGCCGCGGATGGACTCGGTCGGGTTCCTGTTCGTGTTCCTGATCTGGTACTACGTGAAGCTGGCCGTGTACGCGCTGGCCGGCGGCTTTTCGCTGCACCTGGCGGTGCGCGGCTACTGGGTGGGCGTCATCGGGCTCGAGGCCGTGTTCCCGCACGGCATCCGCTGGGACAAAGCGCGCGGCGGGCCCATCATGCGGCAGATGCAGCGCGAGCGCACGCCCTCGCTGCAGACGCTCATCGACCGCGCCGACCGCTTCGCCAGCCTGATCTTCGCCGGGGCGTTCACCCTGGCGCTGCTGCTGGTGTGGTCGCTGATGGCCGGCGGCATGTTCGCGCTGGTGTCGTTCTTCGTCTCGCGCGTGGTGTTCGGCGCGCACCCCGGGGTGGGGGTGCTGGAGGCGATGGTCGCCTGCTTCGTGCTGCCGGTGCTGGTGGCCAGCCTGGTCGACAAGCGCATGGGCGACCGGCTGGACCCCGACGGAGCCGCCGCGCGCTGGATCCGCCGCATCGGGAGAACGTACGCGCGGCTGCAGGAGGTGGCGCTCTTCACCCCGCTGATGCTGACGCTGGCCACCAACCTGCGCGGCCGCCGCGGCGCGCGCACCGCCACCATCGTCCTCATCGCCGGCGGCCTGCTGTTCATCATGAAGGACGCGCTGGGCGAGATCTCCGGGCTCCACGGCGACGGGTACTCGTTCCTTCCCGACGCGCCGGGCGCGCTGGGGGTGGCCACGGATTTCTACGCCGACCGCCGCAGCGACGACCTCATGTCGGCCGGTACGCCGTTCATCCAGAGCGACATGGTGCGCGACCCGTACGTGCGCCTGTTCATCCCCTACCAGCCGCGCCGCCACAACGAGCTGATCGGGCAGAAGTGCGGCGACGTGCGCGAGGCCGTTCCCGCGGCGGGCTTCTTCTCCGCCGCGCGGCCGGAGGGCGACCGCGCCGGGCAGGCGGTGCTGCGCTGCATGGCCGCGCTGCAGCCGGTGACGCTGGACGGGCGCCCCATCTCCCCCGCCTTCCGCTTCGCCACCGAGCCGGAGACGGGCGCGCGGGGGATCGTGGCCTACATCCCCGTGGACGCGATGCCGAAGGGCGAGCACCTGCTCACCGTCTCCCGCCTCCCGCTCATCGACCCCACGCCGGCCGAGGCGAGGGAGCCGCGTCCGCCCTTCAGCATCCCCTTCTGGCTGTAGATCGGCTGCCCCGGACGATCAGTTTCCGCGCGCAGGACGGAAACCCCGGATCTCACGTGGAGACGCGGAGACGCAGAGAGCTCATCGTCGCCCCGAGCTCTCCGCGACTCCGCGTCTCCGCGTGAGATTCAGCGATGCCGGACGCGGCGCCCTGTCGCGTTTCGCGGGCGCGGCGTAGCTTTCGGCATCCCTCCGGCGCACGCCCGTGCGCCGTCTTCCCGGTACGCAGACCCAGATCGCCCACGCCGATGCAATACCCGCTCAGCCTCTCGTTCAAGCTCTTCGCCCTCTCGCCGCAGATCTCCGTGCGCGACGCCGCGGGGCAGCTGCAGATGTACGTGAAGCAGAAGGCCTTCAAGCTGAAGGAGGCCGTCACCGTCTTCGGCGACGAGCAGCAGACCCGGCCGCTGTACAACCTGCAGGCCGACCGCGTGATCGACTTCCGCGCGCGCTACCACTTCACCGACGCGGCGGGCAACTACATCGCCTCGGTGAAGCGCCAGGGCGCGCGCTCCATCTGGCGCGCGCGCTACGACATCGAGGTGAACGGCCAGGTGGTGCTCACCATCCAGGAAGAGAACCCCTGGATCAAGGTGGCCGACGCCGTGTTCAGCGACCTGCCCATCGTGGGGATGTTCGCGGGCTACGTCTTCAACCCGGCCTACTCGGTCACCGCGCCCGACGGCACCGTGCTGATGCGGCTGGTGAAGGAGCCCGCCTTCATGCAGGGGAAGTTCCGCATCGAGGAGATCGTGGACCTTCCCGAGCACGACGAGGTGCGCATCATCCTGTCGCTGCTGATGATGCTGCTGCTGGAGCGCCGCCGCGGCTGAGCGCCGCTCCACCATCACCCCACCTTGATGGAGGGACCGACGACGATGAAGACGAGGATGGCCCTGGCCGCCGTGGCGCTGCTGGCGCTGGCCCGCCCCGCGCACGCGCAGGACCCGTCGCCCGCGCGGATGCGCGCCGCGGCCGAGGTGCTGGAGGCCGGCCAGCTGCAGCGCGGCTACGAGCGCACGCTGGACCTGATGATCGAGCAGCAGAAGCAGACCAACCCGGCGATCGCGCAGTACGAGCAGCAGATGCGCGACTTCTTCCGGAAGTACATCAGCTGGGCGCAGATCGAGCCCGAGTTCGTGCGCCTCTACGCCGAAACGTACACCGAGGACGAGCTGCGCCAGCTGGCCGCGTTCTACCGCACGCCGCTGGGCCGGCGGCTGATGGAGACGCAGCCGGAGCTGGCCGCGCGCTCGTCCGAGGTCACCCAGCGGCTGCTGCGGGAGCACCTCCCCGAGCTGATGCAGACGGTGATGGAGGCGGAGCAGCAGAGCCGCAGCCGGGCCACCCCCGGCGGCACCCCGAAGAAGCCCTGACCCACCCGCGCGGCCGCCCTCACCGGTGGCCGCGCTCGCTTTCGCAGCGGAACCGGCTTTCGAGCCGAACAGCCTCGCGTAGTTTGCGAGGCTTCCCGTAGTTGTTGCTGCGACTTTAGTCGCCGGTGACCGGCTGCGGCCGGAGCTTTTTCTTCACCGCGGGAAGACACCCGGATGAGCACGCTGCTGGTGACGCCCCGGCTGGAGCTGGTGGGGTGCAGCCCGGAGCTGCTCCGCGCCGAGGGCGACGACCGCGCGCGCTTCGGCCACCTGCTGGACGCCCGCATCCCGGGTGACTGGCCGCCGGAGCTGTACGACGACGATGCGCGGCTCTGGACGCTGCGGGCGGTCGAGGGCGCGCCGGAGCACGAGGGATGGTGGATGTACTACCTGGTGCTGCGGGAAGACCGCGAGCTGGCGGGCGTGGCCGGATACAAGGGCCCGCCGGCGGAGGATGGGACGGTGGAGGTGGGATACGGGGTGATGCCCGATCACCGCCGCCGCGGGCTGGCCACGGAGGCCACGCGCGCGCTGGTGGAGCGCGCCTTCGCCTTCCCGCGCGTCACCCGCGTCGTCGCGGAGACGTTTCCGCACCTGGAGCCGTCCATCGGCGTGCTGCGCAACCTCGGCTTCACGCTCGAGGGTCCGGGCTCGGAGGAGGGCGTCATCCGCTTCCAGCTCCCGCGCGAGGATTGGCCCGGCTGATCTCACGCGGAGCCGCGGGGACGCGGAGGGCTCCGGGCGAGCGATGAGTTCTCCCGCGCCTCCGCGGCTCCGCGTGAGGCCCTTGGATGGCTGAAGTCCGCACCGTACTGTAGACGCTCACCGTTTCTCCATCTCCTGATCCGATGCCCCGCCTCCCTATCGCCGCGTCCGTCTTGCTGCTCGTGCTCACCGGCTGCCCGTTCGTGGACCCGGCGCCGGTGTTCCTGCCCGAGGTGCCGGTCGCGGAGGCGGAGCGCGCGTTCGCCGATGCGGCGGCACGCGAGGGGGTGCGCGACGCGTTCGTGCGCTTCGCCAGCGACAGCGCAATCGCCTTTCGCCCGGAGCCGGAGAACGCGAAGGAGGGCTGGCGGCGCAGCGGGCCGGTTCCCGGGCGGCTGAGCTGGTACCCGGTGTACGTGCGCGCCGCCGCGTCGGGCGACCTGGGGTTCACCACCGGGCCGTACGAGCGGCGCGACAGCACCGGCACGCTGCAGGGCACCGGTACCTACTTCACCGTCTGGCGCCGCGAGGCGGAGGGATGGCGGTGGGTGGTCGATCTCGGCACGCCCGGCGGCCCGCCCGCGACCGCGCCGGAAGCGTGGCGGCCCGACCCGCGGCGCCGGCCGCCGGCATCGCGCTCCAGCCCCGGCGCCGCGCGCTCGCTGATGGCGGCGGACAGCGCCTTCGCCGCGCGCGCGGAGGCGGCGGGGTTCGCGCGCGCCCTGGCCGACTTCGGACACGCGGAGATGCGGCTGATGCGCCGGGGCTCGCCTCCGCGCGTCGGGCTCGCCGGCGCGGTGGCCGCGGCGGCGGCGGACAGCGCGCGTCGATACTCGGCCGAGCCGGCGCGCGGCTACGCATCGGCCGCGGGAGACCTGGGGTGGACGTGGGGCGAGTACCGGCTGGTGCATCCCGGCGCCGGCCGCCGTGAGACCGGGCACTACGTCCACGTGTGGCTCCGCGAGGGCGGGACGGGCGAGTGGCGGCTGCTCCTCGACGTCGTCTCCCCGCGCCCGCCGGAGCGCGACGAGTAGCCGAGCCGCGGGCCAGCTTACCGAGCTCTGCCGAGCTTGCCAAGCGAATAAATTCGCGGCAACAACTGCACAAAGTCCGCCTTCGCGGACTCGCGCCGCACCATCGTGGCGGCTCCGAGCTGGTGGTGCCGCCTCCGATGAGTTCTCCCCTCCCCCGCGGAACGGGGGAAGAGCCGGGGGAGGGGGCCAGCCAGGCGGGCAGGATGCTTCGGAAGATGAACGAAGCAGGATCGCCCCCGTCACACCGAAGCCCGCGACGAATGCGTGGGCGATGGCGGCCCCGCCGAGCCAGGGAGAGGGCCGGCCCGGTACGCAAATCGCTATCTCCATCTACCGACACAATCTCCACCCATCTTCCGTAGTCCGTATCCAGCAACGAGATCCACGGATTCCTCTCGCCCACCCGAATCCATCGCCACGCCCTTGCGGAACCGAACTCTGCTGATCGCCGCCGTGCTGCTCGCGGGGTGCCGCGACAACGTGCGCATCCCCCCGCCCGGCACCGGCGACGCCGCGCGGCCGGTGCCCGAGCTGGACGCGTCGACCGTCAACCTGCCCGTCACCGTGTCGCTGGCCAACATCGCCGCGCAGGTGGAGAGCAAGGTGCCGCGCGGCCAGAACCGCGAGGACGAGTGGCAGCCCATCGGCAAGTACGCCGTGGTGGGCACCGTGTACGTGAAGGAGATGTGGACGCGCGAACCGCTGCGGCTGGAGATCGACGGCGACCACGTGGACATGGCCACGAGGGTGCGCTACCGCGCCCGCATCGCCGCGCACCCGTGCGTGCCGCTGGCCGGATGCCGCTGGGTGCAGCTGGGCTCGTGCGGCGTGGACGGCCCCATGCCGTCGCTGGAGGTGGGGCTGCGCACCACCCTGCTCTGGCGCCGCGACTGGACGGTGGCGCCGCACACCACCGCGCGCCCGGTGGACCCCGGCATCCCCTGCAAGCTGACCGAGGCCAACATCGACGTGACCGACCGCGTGCGCGACCTGGTGCAGAAGCAGCTGGACGGCGCCGCGCCGCAGGTGGACGAGAAGATCCGCGACGCCGCGCAGCTGCGCCAGCGGGTGGAAGACGTGTGGAGCGACGCGCAGCAGCCGATCGAGGCCGCGAAGGGCGTGTACCTGGTCCTCCAGCCCGAGTCCATCGCCGCGACGAAGCCCAGCGGGAAGGGGACGACGATGAGCACCACCGTTTCCCTCACCCTGCGCCCCAGGGTGGTGATCGGCGACCGCCCCGAGGTGAAGGAAAAGCCGCTTCCCGAGGGCGGCGACCCGTCGCCCGGACGCGGCTTCCGCGTGGCGCTGGTGGCCGAGCTGCCGTACGAGTCGGCCAACGAGATCCTGGGCAAGCAGCTGGTCGGCCGCACCTTCGACGTGAAGGGGCACAAGGTGAAGGTGCGCGCCGCGCGGCTGTACGGCGGGGGGAGCCGCGTGGTGCTGGCGGTACGGGTGAGCGGCGACGCGCGCGGCGAGCTGTACTTCGTGGGAACTCCGGCGTTCGACCCGCAGACGCAGGTGGTGTCGGTCCCCGACCTGGACTACTCGGTGGAGAGCCGGCAGCTGCTGCCGCAGGTGGCCGACTGGCTGCTGTACGACGACCTGCGCGACCAGATGCGCGCCGCCGCGCACTTCGACGTGAGCGACCGGGTGGAGAAGATCCGCCACGACGTGGACCGGGCGCTGAACCGCAACCTGGGGCGCAGCGTGCGGCTGGCGGGCGGGGTGGACGCCATCCGTCCGCTGGGCGTGTCGGTCTTCGCCACCTCGCTGGCCGCGGTTGTGGAGGCCAACGGCCACGTGCAGATTCACGTGAACGTGGGCGGCTCCGCGCGCCCGGCACCTCCATCCCCCTCCACCGCCGCCGGCCGACGATGAGCGACGCGCCCTTCCGCGAGAACGTGGTGGTGCTCACCGGCGCCTCGGCGGGGATCGGGCGCGAGATGGCGCTGCAGCTGGCCGCGCAGGGTGCATGGCTGGTCCTGGCCGCGCGCGACGCGGCGAAGCTGGGCGCGGTGGCCGACGCCTGCCGCGCGGCCGGCGCGAAGGCGGTCGCCGTTCCCACCGACGTAGGCGACGAGGCGCAGTGCCGGGCGCTGGTGGAGCGCGCGGCCGACCAGTTCGGGCGCGTGGACACGCTGGTGAACAACGCGGGGATCGGAATGTGGGCGCGCTTCGACGAGATGACGGATCTCGCCCCGTTCGAGCGGATCATGCGCGTGAACTACCTGGGGAGCGTGTACCCCACCTTCTACGCGCTGCCGCACCTGAAGAAGTCGCGCGGGCGGATCGTGGCGGTGAACAGCCTGACGGGGCGCACCGGCGTTCCCACGCGCAGCGGCTACGCGGCCAGCAAGCACGCGGCGGCCGGGTTCTTCGACTCCATCCGCATCGAGCTGGACGGGAGCGGGGTGACGGTGACGCAGGTGTTCCCCGGCTTCGTCGCCACGGAGATCCGCGAGCGCGCCTTCGGTCCGCACGGGCACCCGCTGGGCCACGGCAACAGCCCCGTGCGCGAGGGCGAGGTGATGACGGCGGAGGAGTGCGCCCGCCAGATCATCGACGCCGCGGCGAAGCGCAAGCGCGAGCTGATCATGACGCTGCGCGGCAAGATCGGCGCGAAGCTGAAGCTCGTCGCCCCCAACCTGGTGGACCGCATCGCGAAGAAGGCGATCGAGCAGGGGAAGTAGGAAACCGGGATTCGCGCGGAAAAGCAGGGCAGCGGAGGAATTCCCTCTGCTGCTCTGCTCTTATATCAGATCTGGTGATCAACTGTGCATTACAGACGCACAGAGAGACGTCATCCTGAGTCGAACACCGCGCTGCGCGCGACCACGAGGATGAAAGGAGATTGGTCGTGAGCACCGGGGCCGCGGAGTGAGCGGATCAGCCTCGCGCAGTTTGCGAGGCTTCCCGTAGTTGTTGCTGCGACTTCAGTCGCCGGTGACCGGCTGCGCGCGGAACTTTCCATTCAGGCCGGCCACA
>NZ_DATIND010000066.1 GCF_035474595.1 Longimicrobium sp. | reverse complement strand
CCCCCCCCCGCCGCTGTTTCTCCCCCGGAATGGAATTCCGGGGCAACAAAAGCACAAAGTCCCTCCGGGACTGCGGCCTCCACATCCCCGCGTGGGGAAAGGCCGGGCGCGGCCGCTGATGGCGGCGGCCACGCCGAGGGTGGCTCGCCGCGCCGATGCCTGAAAGCAGTCCCGCAGGGACTTGGTGCTGTTGTTGCCCGCCAATTCATTTGCGGTGCGGCGCGGCCTCCACATCCCCGCGCGCGGAGAGGCCGGGCGCGGCCGCTGATGGCGGTGGCCGCGCCGAGGGTGGCTCGCCGCTCCGATGCACGAAAGCAGTCCCGCAGGGACTTGGTGCTGTTCTAGCCCGCCAATTCATTGGCGGTGCAGCGCAGCCTCCGCATCCCCGCGCGAGAGAGGCCGGGCGCGGCCGCTGATGCGGTGGCCGCGCCGGGGGTGGCTTGCCGCGCGATGCCTGAAAGCAGTCCCGGAGGGACTTGGTGCTGTTCTAGCCCGCCAATTCATTGGCGGTGCGCAGAAGGGCCGCGGAGGAACTTCCCCCGCAGCGCCGCTGTTTCGACCCACTGGCGGCGCGACCTGCCGGGCACGCCTGTTGCCGGTTTTCCGGGGCCGCCCCGGCCATGCCGACCACCCTCCCCTTCCGTGCGATCACCCGTCGTGCGCTACGCTGCAATCCTCTTCCTGCTCATCTCCGCCCCGGTGGCCGCGCAGCCGGCGCCCGGCGCACCACTGGCCGATCACGTCCGGTTCCTGGTCGGCTCGTCCGAGCGCGGCTTCCGGGACATCACCGGGGCCGACAGCCTGGGCCCGGGCGTCCGCTCCAGCACGTACCTCTTCCCGGAAGCCCGCACCGCGCGAGTCGAGACCTCGCCCGAGGGGGCCCGCTACGTCGCCGTGATGGCTCCGGAGCCCCCGGCGGCTCTCGACCGCCGCGCCGGGTCGCTGGTGACGCAGCTGTCCCGGGCACTGCCGGGGTTCACCCTGCTGAAGGACGACAGCACCGGGGAGGCGCGCTTCGTCGAGTGCCGGGCCGGGTCCGGAGGCACCACGATGTCGGTCGCGCCCGCAGGCACGGGCGCCGCCCGTTCGCTGGCCGTCTCCCTGCTGCGCCCGGTGGACCGGTGCCCGGAAAGCACCGGGCCCCAGCCCGTGCCGCTGAGCCTGCCGGACAGCCGGTGGACCCGCGTGGCGGTGTCCGAAGACCACGTCCACGCGGTGGATCTCGGGTCAGTCACGCTGGAGGGTCCGTACCGGCTGGCATGGGTGCGGGCCACGCCCCGCACCGGGAAGCCGTCGTACGAACACCAGTTCCTGCGGAACCGCTATTCCTGTCCCGAGCGGCGGTTCGAGACGATTTACGCGGGCAACGTGGCCGGGGGACGGGTGATCCAGGAGGCGGGCTCGGATGGAAGGTGGACGCAGCCGCCGGACGGGAGCGTCGGTGCCTCCACCGTGGCGGCGGTCTGCGCCACGGTGCTGGCGAGCGCATTCGGCGGCGCCGGCACGGCGCGGGACTTTCCGCCCGCCTGGACCCCCGGCTCGTCGCCTCCTATCCCCATCCCGCTCCCGCCGCTGGAGCCGGCTTCCCGCTTCGCTCCCGTCTATTCGACCCTTCTGGGAGAGCAGTACCTGCTCGATCCCCAGACCGTGCAGGCGGTGGATTCGCTGCGCTATGCGTGGGTCAAGATCGTATCCCGCCTCCCGCTGTTGATCGAGAACACCTCCTTCGACTACTCCCTGAACCATTTCGCCTTCGACTGCCGGCGCTCCCAGCTGCGGATGGGGCGCGTCGCGTACGTCCGGGCGGACAGCGTGGTGCTCGAGGGATACGGAGTGGACGAATGGAAGGAGATGCGGGGAAATCCCCTGATTCGGCGGGTGTGCCGTGCCCCAATACCGCCGCCGGCGAGCACCCGCCCATCGGGGACGGATGCTGAGCCGGTGACCGCCCCAGGCACCGCTCCACCCGTGGGAGGGGCATCCGAACCCGCGAACGGATCGAAGCGGAGGCGATGAGAGCGAGGGATAGATTCGGGAATGGACGACCAGGCGACAGCAGCCGGGACGGACAGCGGTAAACCCCTTGCAGGAAAGCGACTTGGCGTCGGGCGAGCTGAAGCCGCGACGCATCACTGCAGTTGAAGCCTCGCGCAGTCTGCGAGGCTGTCCGTAGTTGCTGCTGCGGCTTCAGCCGCCGGTGCCCCCGGCTGTCGCGAGTCGGCGGGACCACACGACGAGTCTCACGACCCCGGCGCATCCTCCATCTCCTTCGTCTCCACGATCACGCCTGCGGAGAGGGTGCGGTGGACGGGGCACTTGTCGGCAATCTCCAGCAGGCGCGCGTGCTGCTCGGCCGTAAGCTCGCCCTCGATGCGCACCTCGCGCTCGATGCGGTCCACGCGGGCCTCGCGCTCGGCGCAGTGCTGCTCGTCGATGCCGTGCACCTTGCCGTGCGTGAGCCGCACCGTCACCTCCTCCAGCGGCCACCCCTTCCGCTCCGCGTACGCCTTCAGCGTCATCCCCGTGCACGCCCCCAGCGCGCCGACCAGGAAGTCGTACGGCGACGGCGCCGCGTCCGCCCCGCCCACCGCGACCGGCTCGTCGCTGACCCATACGTGGCGCCCCGCGGCGATCTCGGTGCGGAACGCCGAGCCGCGCGTGACCGTCACCACGCGCCCGGCCTCGGCCAGCCCGGCGACCTCCACCTCCGGCGGCTGCGGCATCCACCGCGACGCCCACGCGGCGATGACGCGGCCGGCGTACTGCGCATCCTCGTGCCGCGTAAGCAGATGGTCGGCATCGTCGAGCGAGACGAAGCTCTTGGGGTGCCGCGCCGCCATCCAGATCTTGGTGGCGTTGTTGATCCCCACCTGCTCGTCGAGCGGCGAGTGGAGGACGAGCAGGGGGATGCGGAGCGCGTGGATCGTCTCCTCCATCCGCGCGCCCTTCAGGTCCTCCAGCAGCTCGCGGGTGACGCGGAAGGGGCGCCCGCCCAGCTGCACCGTGGCCTCGCCCGTCTCGGCGATGCGCTCCAGCGAGTCGCCGAAGAGCTTCGTCGCGTGCCAGGGGTCGAACGGCGCGGCGATGGTGGCCAGCGCCTTCAGCGACGCGATCGCCCCGGCCGCCGCGAGCGACGCCGTGCCGCCCAGCGAGTGGCCGACCAGCAGCTGCACGGGCAGCCCACGCGACTCCATGAACGCCGCCGCGGCGTGCAGGTCCTCCACGCAGGCGGAGAAGTGCGACTGCGCCAGCTCGCCCTCGCTCTCGCCCAGCCCGGTGAAGTCGAAGCGCAGCACCGCCAGCCGGTCGCGGGCCAGCGCGCGCGCCACCTGCACCACCGCGGTGAGCGTGCTGGCGCAGGTGAAGCAGTGCGCGATGATGGCGCCGCCCACCGCCTCGCCGTCGGGCGGCATCTCCAGGCGCCCGGCCAGCATCTGCCCCGTGCTGCCGGGGAACGTCACGGGAATGGTGTGCATGGGGCGCCGCGGGTGAGAGGATGGGGCGTGCACGGGAGATTCGATGCCGCGCGGTTACGCGGCCTTTCCACGTCGTCTCGCTGGAGATCTGACCGTGGATGATGCCGCGTCACCGGCTGCGGGCCGCGTGCGCGGGCGGCCGCCCTTCCTGCCGTTCTCGCGCGCGGCGCGGGCCTTGGCATCGGTGGAGACGCGGCCACCCGCGCGGGCCATTTCTCGACGCAGCTCGCGCATCCACGCCGCCGTGCCGAAGATGCCGGAGACGAGCGGCGCCACGCCCAGGTCCACGTCCAGCGCGTCCCAGCGGAGCGCCCGGCCGCCGGCCATCACCCCCACCTCCGCGAGTTGTCCCGGCGAAGCACCGCGCAGCCCCTGACCCAGCTCGGCGGGGAAGGCGAACGCGCATCCGTTCGCAAGCTCCATCACCACGCGCCCGGACTCCGCATCGTAGCGCGCGGAGACGGCGCGCGGCTCCACCCGGTCCGCCTCGCGTCCCCGCTTCAGCGCCGCGCGGAGCTCAGCATCGGTCGCAGCAGCATCAATCTCCATGAATCTCCCTCCATTTCCTCAGCAGTAGCTCCCGGTTGGCGCTCACGATCGCGATCGCCCGCCGCTGGTCCTTCGGCTTCACGTTTGTACGCCACGCGGACCCGCGGCGACGCGATCTCGATGATCGCCAGCCCCTCGGCGCGATAGACGTGCACGTGCGCCGGGATGTGGTCGTTGGGCCAGATGTGCACGTGGAAGCCGTCTTCATCAGTATCCTTACCATGTTTACCGAACAGGTTGGGTTTTGTAAAGAGCAGGGATGTATGGAATGCGCTGTTTGGCGATGAAAAGCTGGATGAAACCACCCGGTACGGCAACCGACGTTCGCGTCCGCCATGATGGCGCCGCTGGTGAGCGAAGCCGTGTACGGAGGCGGCCTTACACGCACAGTGGGCGGATGCCCGACCCGGGTGCCCCCGTTCTCCCGGCAGGCGACGCCCGCGCGGAGGAGCATCTTTCGTCCCGAATCCCGGGCGCGCACGCCCGCGCCGCATCAACAGGGGGGACCGATGTCAACGATCCGGGTGATCCTGGTGGACGACCACGCCGTCATGCGCGCCGGGCTGCGCGCGCTGCTGGCGTCCGAGCCGGACATGGAGGTGGTGGGCGAGGCGTCCACCGGCGAGGAAGGGGTAGAGCTGGCCGAGCGCCTGCGCCCGGAGGTGGCGGTGATGGACCTGGCGATGCCGGGGATCGGCGGGCTGGCGGCGACGCGGCAGATCACCGCGAAGGCGCTTCCGACCCGCGTGCTGGTGCTGACGCTGCACGGCGAGCACGAGTTCCTGCTGCCGCTGCTGGAGGCGGGCGGGAGCGGCTACGTGACCAAGGCCAGCGCCGACCGCGACCTGGTGGAGGGGATCCGCGTGGTGGCGCGCGGCGACGTGTACCTGGACCCCGGCGCCGCGCGGCTGCTGGTGAAGAACTTCCGCGAGCCGCACGACGCCGGCCGCGACCAGCCCATCGCGCGCCTCAGCGCGCGCGAGCGCGAGGTGCTGGGGCTGACGGCCGAGGGCTTCAGCAGCGCCGAGATCGGCGTGCGGCTGGGGATCAGCGGGAAGACGGTGGAGACGTACCGCGAGCGGCTGATGGACAAGCTGGGCCTGCACCACCGCAGCGAGCTGGTGCGCCTGGCATTGCGCGAGGGGCTGCTGACCGCAGCCGCGTGAGGCGCGAGAAAGTCGGCTGAAGCCGCATCAAAAACTGGGAAGCCTGCTGCGCAGGCTGGCATCGGCGCGAGCCCTCCTTCGGCGATGACCCGCATCTCGGTAGTTGCCGTTGAAGCCTCGCGCAGTTTGCGAGGCTTTCCGTCGTTGTTGATGCGGCTTCAGCCGCCTTCGATGCTGGTGATGAGGATCGGATCATCATCCCCATCCCCCAATCTTCCTTCCCTACTGCCCCGACGCGCGCTGTTCGGCGGCGGCTTTCTCGGCGAGGGCGGCGGGGACGATCTCCCAGTTCTTCCGGAAGACGTCGGCGGGGGCGAGGCGGCCGCGGCGCTGGATGTCGGCGATCAGCAGGTCGCGGATGGACTCGCCGCGGTCGTACACCACCGGCGCGCCGATCAGCATCGAGAAGCCGCCGCTTCCGCTCGCGCGGTAGTTGTTCAGCGCCAGGGTGAAGCTGTCGGCCGCCGCCACCGCGCGCCCGTTCCGCTCCAGGCGCACCACGCGCTGGCCGACGGGCCTGGTCAGGTCCAGCGCGTAATCCACCCCGCTCACCACGTCGAAGTTGTAGCCCGGCACGGCGGGGTTGGTCACCCGGTCGCACCGCGCGGCGGGACAGGGGAGATAGTATTCCGCGCTCTTCTCCAGGTACGCGCGGAGCTGCGCGCCGGAAACCCGCACCGCCTTCAGCGTGTTGTCGTAGATGTACAGCCCGGCGATGTCGGCGACGGTGACCGGCCCGCGCGGGATGCGCGACGACAGCGAGAACGCCGCGGTCGAGGCCAGGTCGGCGCCGGTGGCCCGCATCTGCGCGTCGTTGATCAGGTCCATGATGGGCGTGTCGCGCGTCCGCGACTGCTCCGACGACCACTCCTCGGCCGACGTGCCGATCTGCCGCCCCACGTAGGCGCGCGTCCGCTCGTGCGCCTGCGCGAGCGCCGCCTCCAGCCGCGCGTCCGTGCGCCCGTCGACGGGGCGCAGGATCTCGCCGTGTTTCGAGGAGATGCGCCAATGTCCATCCACGCCCGTCTCCAGCCGCAGGGTCGCGACCGCGAGCGAGGCGCCCCAGTTCTTCGCCTGCTGGACCAGCACGCCGTTGATGGTGGTATCCGCCACCTCGCGGTGCGTGTGCCCCATGAAGATCACGTCGATGCCGGGGATCTCGCGCGCCATCGCGGCAGCGGCGTTCTCGACGGGGACGTGGGTGGATGCGGTGTCGTAGCTCGACCCCTCCAGCCCGCTGTGCGCGGCGACGACGACCAGGTCCGCGCCCTCCGCCCGCATCCGCGCGACGATGGGGCGCACGCTGGCCACGATGTCACGGAAGTCCAGCCGCCCGCGCACGTTGTCGCGGTCCCAGATGGCCACGCCCGGCGGCGTCACGGCGGTGATGCCGATCTTCACCCGCCGCCCGCCTACGGTGCGCTCCACGAAGGTCCAGGGGCGGAACGCGTGCTCCTCCGTCCCCGCGCGGAAGGTGTTGGCCGAGATCCACGGAAAGCGCGACTGGGAGACGGCGGCCTCCAGGTGCGGCACGCCGTAGTTGAACTCGTGGTTGCCGATGGCGGCCGCGTCGTAGCCCACCAGGTTCATCGCGGCGACGATGGGATGCGTCTCGCCCGGCCGCAGGCGCGAGTAGACGAAATCGAGCGGGTTCCCCTGCAGCAGGTCGCCGGACTCGACCAGCACGGTGCGGCCGGGGTTGGCCGCGCGCACGCTGTCGATCATGGGAACGAGCGAGGCCAGGCCGTTGTTGGTGCGCTTTCCCGTGTAGTAGTCGTACGGCAGCACCCAGCCGTGCAGGTCGGTGGTCCCCATCAGCACCAGCGTCCCGCCCGCCTGTGCATCTGCCGCCGAACCCGCAGCCGCGCCGGCCGGAGGAGCCGGTACCGCTGTCGCGCATCCGCCGGGCAGCAGCAGGGGGAGCGCGAGGAGGCTCGCGCGCAGCTTCATCGTCATCATCCGCAGAATCATTGGGTTGAAGGGCCGCGCCTGTTACCCGCCTCGCGCGGGGATGCTCCGGAGGATAAAGATCCCGACGGCGACCAGAGGTTGGAGCGCGATCAGGATTGAGAGCGAAGTTTAGATAGGTAGATAGATAGATAGATAGATAGATGCGCGAAAATGCGACTGAAGTCGCGGCTACAACGGCACGCAGTCCGCCTTCGCGGACTTCCCCGGTGCAAGTCGAGTTCAGCGCCAAAATCATGCATCGCGCCCTCCGGCACGCCGGAATGTCCCTGCGGAGAATCGCGGCAGGGCGCGCCGACACCCCACCCTCGCCCGGTACGGGAGAGGGCGAGCGCTCTAAGGCGCGGGGAGAGGGCCCGTCGGCGAGCGCCACCGCTCGATCAGCACGAATGCCGCGCGGCTCGACGATCCCAACGCACTCCCGCACTCCCGCACTCCCGCACTCCCGCACTCCCGCACTCCTCACGGGCACGCCTTTGCGCCTTCCGCGGTAAAGGGCTTAGCTTTCGCGTCGTCCGGACCGCCGCTTGCAGCAGCGGACCGCGAACCTCTAGCCCCAACCGTTGCCGAGAGATGATCCAGCTTCCGTGGCGCCGCCTGGCCGCCGTGCTCGTGCCGCTCGCGCTGGCGGCGTACGCCCGTCCGGCGCGCGCGCAGGTCACGGACTCGCTGCGGCTGGAGGAGCGGCAGCGCCAGCCGATGGTGCCCGACACCGCGCGCGCCTCGCGCCGCCGCGCCGCCGCGGCCGACACCACGGGCCAGCGCTACCGCATCTCGCCGAAATCGGCGTTCCTGCGCTCGCTGGTGCTTCCCGGCTGGGGGCAGTCGTCCATCGGCGCGCCGGGGCGCGGCGCGGTGTACTTCGCGCTCGAGGCCGGCAGCCTGTGGATGGTCTACAAGTCCAACCAGAAGCTGCAGGAGGCCAAGGAGCTGCAGACCGCCCGCCGCGAGCAGGGGCTGCTGGAGCCCGACCGCGTGCTCCCGCTGGTGCGCGCCCGCCGCAACGAGCGCGAGGACTGGATCACCCTGTCGGTGTTCTGGTTCTTCTTCTCGGGCGCCGACGCCTTCGTGGCCGCGCACCTGCGCGACTTCGACGCGCACGTGGGCGCCGCGCCCAACGGCGGCGCGCAGCTGCGGGTCAACGTGCCGCTGGGGAACTGAATGTCGGGACCGGTCGGCATCTTCGACAGCGGCATCGGCGGGCTCAGCGTGGCCCGCGAGATCCGCCAGCTGCTCCCCGCCGAGCACCTGCTGTACGTGGCCGACAGCGCGTTCGTCCCCTACGGCGACCGCACCGTGGACGAGGTCCGCGCGCGCACCCTGGCCGCGGGGCGGTGGCTGCAGGCGCAGGGCGCGCGCATCCTGGTCGTCGCCTGCAACACCGCCTCCGGCGCCGCGCTGGAGCTGCTCCGCGAGCGCCTGTCCATCCCCGTTGTCGGCCTGGAGCCGGCGGTGAAGCCCGCGGTGGCCGCGTCGCGCAACGGGCGCGTGGGGGTGATGGCGACGGTGGGCACGCTGCGCTCCGAGCGCTACGCGCGGCTGGTGGCGAACTACGCCAACGGCTCGCAGGTCATCTCCCAGCCCTGCCCGGGGCTGGCCGACCTGATCGAGGACGGGCACCTGGACGACGAGGTGCTACACGCGCGGATGGCCGAGTACGCCGCCCCGCTGAAGGAGGCGGGCGTCGACACGGTGGTCCTGGGCTGCACGCACTACCCGTTCGTGCGCGAGCAGATCGCCGCGGCGCTGGGGCCGGACGTGCGGATCGTGGAGAGCGGCCCCGCCATCGCCCGGCAGACGGAGCGCGTGCTGCGCGAGGCGGGCGAGCTGGAGCCGGGCGGCGCCGGTTCCCTGCGCATCCTCACCACCGGCGACCCGGCCGAGGTCGGCGCCGTGGCCGCGCGCATCTGGGGCGAGCCGCTCCCCGTCCAGCACCTGGACCTCGTCCACGAGCCGGCCATCTCCGAGGTACGCTGATCCGGCGCCGACTCCGGCTTCCGCATCCTCCGGCGTGAGGACGCGCCGATCCCTTCCCCGCACCGCAATGAAGTCCGCGAAGGCGGACTGCGTGCCGTTGTAGCCGCCACTTCAGTGGCATTTTTCTCCACGACGACATCGCCCCCTCCCCCCGCCTGATCATCTCCCGACAAGAGTGTTGACACGTCGGACGCCGCGGATTATCCTGCCGCGTCGCCCGATGCACTCCGTTCAATCTTGTCCAGAAATTCCAGCCATGCGAATCCGGATCCATCTCCTCCAGCCCGGCGGAGCAGGAGGAGCGGGACGGTAGATGAGGGGAAGACGGGAGCGGTTCCGAGCCCGGCTTCCCCATCTGCAAGCCCGTAATCTGCCTTAACGTGCAGCACGACCTCACATCACCCTTCAGCCATGTGAAGCCGATGCGCGCCACCCTTCGTCCCGAGTCGGTCGCCGACCCCATCACCACGCCGCACCGCTACCGCGAGGTGCGCCCGGGAATCGACGGCTTCCGCCTGGTCTCCGCCACGCTCACGGTCACGCTTCTCCCCGAGCCGAACCGCGCGCGCTACGAGTACGAGTGCCACCTGGAGACGCTGGGCGGCGTGCCCGCCCGCTACTGGTGCTATCACCTTCCCGCCGACGCGGACGAGCTGGCCGACCTGCGCGCGTGGGATGCGCGCGGCAAGCTCTCGGCGCGCTTCCTGGCCGCCGAGGCGCCGGGAACGCGCATCGAGGTGCGCCTGCGCCAGCCCGTGCGCACCGGCGAGCGCTACACCTTCACCTTCGGCTACGAGGCGGTGATCGAATCGGTCGTCGCCGCGGAAGGGCGCGTCCGCACCGTGACCTACGCGGACTGGATCATCTTCAACATCCCGTGTGCCCTGCTGCACGTGCACGTGGACCTGCCGCCCGGCGCCGCGTTCGTGGCCGCCGTGCCGCGCTGCGTGGTGTCGGCGGCGGGGCGCGTGACCTGGCGCGTCCGCGCGCTGCGGCCGCTGGAGATGGTGGCGATGACGGTGGCCTACCGCGCGGAGGCCCGCGAGCGGCGCCGGCTGTTCTGGCAGCTGAGCCGGATGTGGAGGGGAGCGGGAGATGGGGATCGGGATGAGCGGTAGATGGAGAGGGAGAGATGGAGATGGAGATGGAGATGGAGATGGAGATGGAGATGGAGATGGGAGCGGGGTAGATCGAGATCGCGCGTTGGGGAAAAATTCCGTGGGCGAAAAATGCCACTGAAGTGGCGGCTACAACGGCACGCAGTCCGCCTTCGCGCCGCCTTCGCGGACTCACATCGGCGATGGTTCGAGTGCGGCGCGATTTAGCCGGCACCGAGGCGCTCGCGGAGAGAGCCTCCCCGTGAGCCGAAGCCAGGCCGGCGCGGAGTTCTCCCCCTCCCCCGCGGAGCGGGCGGAGGGGGCCGGGGGGTGGAGGCCAGGTGCGGCCGCGCAGAAGCCTCTTGTTCGCACGGAAATTTGGGCGATGAGGAAACGCGGAAGTGCGCCGGAGCCGGTGTTGCCACCGGAACCAGCGCACTCACGCACTTCCGCACTTCCGCACTATCTGGCGTAGAACTCGACCACCGCGGCGTCGTCGACGATGAGCGGGACATCGCTCCGCATCGGGAGCGAGATCATGCGGCCGCCGAGCTTGTCGGTGGGGTCGATGGCCAGGTAGCCGGGGAGGCGCACCTGCGGGCCGTGCTCCACCGAGCTCGCCACCTCGACCATCTTCCTGGCGCGGTCGGAGACGGAGATGTGCTGGCCCACGTTCACCAGGAACGCGGGGCGGTCCACGCGGCGGCCATCCACGCGGATGTGGCCGTGCGCCACCAGCTGCCGCGCGGCGGGGATGGTGGCGGCCAGCCCCAGCCGGAACACCACGTTGTCCAGCCGCCGCTCCAGCAGCGCCAGCAGCGCCTCGCCGGTCTTGCCGCCCTGCTTGTTGGCCATCGCCATGTAGTTGCGCATCTGCCGCTCGCTGATGCCGTAGTTCAGCCGCAGCTTCTGCTTTTCCAGCAGCTGGCGGCCGTACTCGCTCTGCTTGCGGCGCCCGCGCCCGCTGCCGCCGCCGGTGGGCCCGTGCTGCCCCGGCGGATACGGCTTCTTCTCGGCGTTCTTGCGCGTCAGGCCGGGGAGCGGCGTCCCCAGTCGGCGGATTGCCTTCAGGCGCGGCCCTCGCTTCGCCACCATCTCCAGTCCTCCGTTCCGGTTCGTTCGTCCTGCGGCCGCGCGTCATCCTGCAAACCGTGCTCCCGCGGGGCACCATCGCCCGCGGCGCGCGCCGAATCCCCATCTCCCATCTTCCGAGGTTGACGCGAGACCGGGCGGAAGTGGCCGCAATGCTTGCACGGGGGTAGAGATGCCATGAAACTTGTCGTGGGGCGATGGATCACGCGCACCGCAGGGGCGATGGACATCTTCGTGACGGGCGCCACCGGCGTGCTGGGGCGGCCCGTGGTGCGGCTGCTGAAGGCGGCGGGGTACCGCGTGCGGGCGCTCTCCCGGTCGGCATCGAACGACGCGATGCTGCGGCGGATGGGCGCCGAGCCCGCGCGCGGCACCCTGTTCGACGCGGCGGCGCTCGGCCCCGCCATGGCCGGCACCACGGCGGTGCTGCACCTGGCCACGCGCATCCCGCCGCGGAGCCGGTCGCGCGCGCCCGGCGCCTGGGCCGAGAACGACCGCATCCGCACCGAGGGCACGCGCGCGCTGGTGGACGCGGCGCTCGCGGGCGGCGTGGAGACGCTCCTCTACCCCGGCGTCTGCTTCGTGTACGCCGACGGCGGCGGCGCGTGGATCGACGCCCAGACGGGCGAGATCGAGGCGGGGCCGCTCCTGGCCTCCACCCTCGCGGCCGAGGCGGAGGTGCGGCGGTTCGCGGCGGCGGGGCGGCGCGGGATCGTGCTGCGGATGGGATACTTCTACGCGCCCGAGGCCGAGTCCACGCTCGACACGCTGGCGCTGGCCCGCCGCGGCGCGGCCATCCTCGCGGGGCCGGGCGACGCGTTCTATCCGTCGATCTGGGTGGACGACGCGGCCGCGGCGGTGTTGGCCGCGCTGCGCGCCGCGCCGGCCGGGGTGTACGACGTGGTGGACGACGAGCCGCTGACCCGCCGCGAACTGGCGCGCACGGTGGCCGAGGCGGCGGGGCGGCCCTTCGTCGTCCGCCCGCCGGTGTGGCTGCTGAAGCTGGCCGGCGGGCGCGAGGCGGGGTTCCTGGCGCGCAGCCAGCGCGTGTCCAACGCGCGCTTCCGCGCCGCCACCGGCTGGGCGCCGGCGGTCCGCGACGCGCGCGAGGGGTGGCAGCGCGTCTCCGACGCCCTCCGCCAGCCGCAGCCCATGGGCGAGTGAAGGGGGGATCACCCGGAGAAGCAGAGAGCAGAGTGAGTCGGAGAGGTACCGGTCCTGACCGAGACAAGACGCCATCCTGAGTCGAACACCGCGCTTCGCGCGACCACGATGGATGAAAGGGGGAGGCGTCCTCCAGAGCGGAACCGGCTGCCGAGCCGAACAGCCTCGCGCAGTTTGCGAGGCTTCCCGTAGTTGTTGCTGCGACTTTAGTCGCCGGTGACCGGCTGCACGCGGAACTTTCCATTCAGGCCGGCCACG